>CANAUI010000019.1 GCA_947364715.1 uncultured Clostridium sp. | reverse complement strand
AATGAACCCTCCTTATTAAACTACTTTTTGTCTAATAATTTGGGTTCACTTCACTTTTAAAGTATCTCACTTCTTATTTTATATTAGGAAAGTTATACTGATTTTCTAATATATAAATATTTCATACTCAATGAAGAATTCTTAATGAATATAATCCTCTAAAAAATTCCAAACAGCTTCTTCATAAATTTTTCTCTCAGAAGAAAAGGGAAGAGTTGTGATATCACCGAAGAGGATTAAGTTGTTTTTGTAAAGAATGAACAGCATCATCTACCTTAGTCTTAGCAATCTTATCAGCCTTATTTGCTAAAATTAAACAAGGTAAGCCAGACGAAATCATATAATTATACATAAGTTTATCATTTTGAGTAGGGTTATGTCTAATGTCTACTAAAAAAACAATCAAAGCAATTTCTTTCCTATTGAACAAGTAGTACTCAATAAATTTTCCAACCTGTTCTTGCTCTTTTTTAGACATTTTGCTATATCCATATCCAGGTAAGTCTACAAAATAGAAGCTGTCATCCATATTGTAAAAATTGATTTGGCGTGTTTTACCAGGCTCACTACTAGTTCTAGCTAATTTTTTTCTGTTTATCATGGTATTAATAAAACTAGATTTTCCTACATTTGATTTTCCTACCAAAACAATTTCAGGCAAATGGTTATTAGGGTATTGTTTTGGCCCAACTGCAGATATTTCGAATTTTGGGTTTTTAATTAACATATATTTCTTGTCTCCTTTTTATTTTTCGTTAGGAGCTTTTTCACTTTTTAGCTCTATAATAGAATTAATATTTTTTTGAGCTTTTGAAAGATGCTCACTTAAAGCTCTTAAATCAGTATCATGAGGATTCATTAAAAATTTTACTAATAAAGGATAAGATGTAGAAGCAATATCAGATACTTTTTCTAACTTATTAAGTAATTGATAAAAACTATCAATATTTAGTGATTTTGTTACAATATAAGAATTTATAAGTTGTTGGGCTTCTTGCAATAAACAAGAAGTCATATGGTAGATAAAGTTTTTTGTATGGGTATGATATTTATCTCTCAAAGTGTGGTATTCAGTTAGCAAATTTGTATCATTTGTACAAGGTTGTCCATCTTCTTCTATAATATGTTGTGGTTTTAAAAGTTTTAATGTACCAGAGCTAAGATAATACATTTGTTTTTTTAATAATTTGTCTTCTATTTTAGAATTTTTATAAGATAAATAGCATACTACTTCATGATTATTATCAGACTGAACTAGAAATTTTCCATTGGGAGTATGAATCTTTTCTACGATATGATAAATGCTTCTTTCATAAGAATTTTTTTCGTAAGAATAAACTATATGATTATTTTCAAATAGCTTAATGGAATGTGAATCTGACAAAGAATCACGTATATGAGCTTTTGTAAGGTTATAATTATCATATTCATATTTATTATATTCACATTCCTCTTCCTTTTTCATTTTTTACTATCTCCTAATTTCTATTTTTTCAAGTCCACCCATATAAGGTCTTAACACTTCTGGAATAATTACACTTCCATCTGGTTGATAATTATTTTCCAAAATGCAAATTAACATACGAGGTGGAGCAACTACTGTATTATTTAAAGTATGTGCAAAATAGTTTCCTTTTTCACCTTTAATTCTAATACCCAAACGTCTTGCTTGTGCATCTGTTAGATTAGAGCAACTTCCAACTTCAAAATATTTTTGTTGTCTAGGAGACCATGCTTCAACATCACAAGATTTTGCTTTTAAATCAGCTAAATCTCCACTACAACATTCTAAAGTTCTAACAGGAATATTCATACTCCTAAAGAATTCTACTGTATATGACCACATTTTATTATACCAGTTCCAACTATCTTCAGGCTCACAAACAACAATCATTTCTTGTTTTTCAAATTGATGAATTCTATACACACCACGTTCTTCTATTCCATGAGCTCCTTTTTCCTTTCTAAAACAAGGAGAATATGAAGTCATAGTATATGGCATTTCTTCTTTTTTTAAAATTTGGTCTTTAAATTTACCAATCATAGAATGTTCAGAAGTACCAATTAAATATAAATCTTCTCCTTCGATTTTATACATCATAGCATCCATCTCTTCAAAACTCATAACACCAGTTACAACATCACTTCTAATCATAAATGGTGGAATACAATATGTAAAACCTTTATTAATCATAAAATCTCTAGCATAAGTTAAAATAGCAGAATGAAGTCTTGCAACATCACCTAATAAATAGTAAAATCCATTACCAGAAACACGTCTGCTACTTTCTAAATCTAAACCACCAAAAGCTTCCATAATTTCACTATGATAAGGTATTTCGTAATTAGGAACAATTGGCTCTCCAAATTTTTCAACTTCAACATTTTCAGAATCGTCTTTTCCAATAGGAACAGAATCATGCATAATGTTTGGTATTTTCATCATTCTTTTTTTAATTTCTTCAGCATATTCATTTTCTAATTTTTCATTTTGTTCTAATTTTTCATTAATATCTTGAACTTGTGCTTTAATTTTTTCAGCTTCTTCTTTTTTACCAGCTTTCATAAATTCTCCAATTTGAGAACTTAAACTTTTTCTTTCAGCTCTTAAAGTATCACCAGTAAGTTGAGCTTCTCTATTTTTTTTATCTAATTCAATTACTTCATCAACCATAACTAATTTATGGTCTTGAAATTTTTTCTTTATATTTTCTTTTACAACCTCAGGGTTTTCTCTTAAAAATTTGATGTCTATCATAAAAATCCTCCTTCTATTCTTAAAAATGCCATTTTAGTATGTTTTCTTAATGAACATTTTTAGTATAATCTATATTTAAATTAGTTACTAATGCAAATCTTGTTTTCTGACCAGTAATATTATCAGGTCTTTCTGGGATTTCCTCTAAAAACATGTTTTCAGGTCTAACAAACAAGGAGTGATTATCATCTCTAGGATATAAACCTTTGTAAATAACCATTCTTTCTTGTGTTTCTGAGTGATATGCTACATTTTCTACAAAGTAGTAGTTTCCTTTAAAATGACGATAAACTTGTCCAATTTTAACTTCTAGTTTATAACTTGATTTTTCCATACAACATGCTCCTTTACAATTTTATGAAGTCATTATATAATATTTTCTAATAAATGGCAACAAAATTGGATAAAATAACAAATATGAATGTGACTTTATATTGAAAAGGAGACAAAAATGTTTATTGAAATTATAAAATTTTTAATATATTCTATATTAATTGTAATTATTTCAAAATATGTATTAGTAAAAGCATTAAGAAGATTAGCTGAAAATTTAAATTTAAGTCCAAGAATTGTAGGAAATATATCAGGAGTTGCAACTTCAATACCAGAATTACTAACTGTAACGATATCTAGTTTTAGAGGATTACTAGGTACAAGCTTATACAATATTATGAGCTCTAATGTGATTAATGTTGTACAATATGTTATTTCTTTAGTTATTAATAAAAATCATAGAATAATAAAAAATAAAGGAATCATGTTTCAAATGTTTTTAGTAATTTTAACAATTATAATTCCTATAGTTTTATTAAAGTTAGAAAATACAATAAATTTAATAGTTGTTTTAATACTAGTAACAATCTATATTATTTTACAATTATTATCAAAAAGAATACATTCCACTTATTTAGCTGATGAAGAAAAGCAAATAGAACAAGATGAAATAGAAGAGGAGCAAAAAGAAAAAAGCAAAAACAAAAAAACATATGTATATATATTATATATTTTTGTAGCAGGTATTTTACTATATGTTATAGGAAGTGCTTTGGGAAGTGTATTAGAAAATTTAGCAAATATTTTTGGAATAGCAGAGTTTGTTTTAGGAATATTATTAGGGGTAATTACAAGTATTCCAGAATTTATTACATTTTTTGAGTCACAGAAACATTATAAAAAAAATGAAGGAAATAGTTTACTAGGTGTAATAGAAGCTACTAATAATTTATTAACCTCTAATATGTTAAATCTGTTTATTATACAATCTATTGGAATATTAATTTATATATGGTTGTAAATTAGTAGTTCACACAAAATTCACAAAAAAATTAGCAGAATATATTGACAAGTGCTAAAATCGGGTATAATATATACTGAGTTAGCAAACAAGTATGTTGAGTGCTAAAACTAACAATTAAAACTAAAGAGGTGAAAAAATTGTTAGATGATAGAAAAAAGAAAGTATTACAAGCAATAGTAGAAGAATATATTAATACAGCAGAGCCAGTAAGTTCAAATGCATTAACAAATTATAATGGATTAAATTGTAGTAGTGCAACAATTCGAAATGAAATGGCAGATTTAGAAAAAGCTGGTTACTTAGATAAAACTCATACTTCAAGTGGTAGAGTGCCTTCTGAAAAAGGATATAGATATTATGTAGATGAATTGTTAAAAGATGATGACATTAGTTTAGAAGAAATTAAATATATTAGTGATAAATTAGAAATAAAAGTAAATGAAATAGAAGATTTAACAAAAATTACAGCAAATACTATATCAGAAGTTACACACTATACGACAGTATCTATAGGACCAAAAGCAAATAGTCAAATGATAGAAGAAATTAAATTTGTATTGTTAGGTACTAGAATGATGATGGCAGTTATATTAACAGATAGTGGATTAGTAAAAGAAACCATTATAAAATTTGATGAAGATGTTACAGAGAAACAAATTGAAACTGTTAATTATATGTTTAATAAAAAATTAAAAGGTCAACCAATAGAAACAATAGATAGACCTTTAGAAGAATATTTATATGATGAAATGACATATAGTGTAAATGTTATAAAGCCAATTATAGAACAAATCAAAAAAGTTTTAGAAGAAGAACATATATATTTAGAAGGAACTAATAAATCTTTCGAATTACCAGAATTTAATAGTTTAGAGGTAGCTAAAAATTTTATAAATGTTTTAGACACAAAAGAATTAGTAAGTGAAATGTTAGATTCTGGATTTGCTGATGATATTCATGTATATATAGGAGAAGAAAATCAGAAAGAAGAATTGAAAGATTTTAGTGTAGTGACTTTTAAACATAAAGTTAATGGAAAAGATTTAGGGACTATTGGTATTATTGGTCCTAAAAGGATGGATTACTCTAAAGTAGTTTCAGTCATGAAATATATTAATAAAAAATTAAAAGAAATAGAATAATCTGAAAAAATAGTTATAATTTAGGATTGTTGAATTTTAATTTTAACTTAATTAATACATAACAATATATTAATTAAATTTAGAATTTGGTTAACTATCCAAATAGAGAGGTAGGTAAAAAATGGAAGATAAAAAAGAGGAATTAGAAAATAATGTACAAAAGGAAGAAAAAATAGAAAATAAAGAAATAAAAGAACAAGAAATTGTGCCAAAATCAGAATATGATGAGATAAATGATAGATATAAAAGAATTTTAGCAGAATTTGAAAACTATAAAAAAAGAAGTGCAAAAGAAAGAGAAATTTTATACAATTCTATTTTATCAGATGTAGTAGAAGTTATTTTGCCAATATTAGATAATCTAGAAAATGCTACTAAAGTAGAAACCAAAGATGAAGAATACAAAAAAGGAATTGAATTGGTATTAAAACAATTTCAAGATATATTAAAAGCAAAAGGTGTAGAAGAAATAAAAGCAATAGGAGAAAGTTTTGACCCAGAGCTACATGAAGCAGTAAGTAGTATACAAGATGATACAAAAGGTGAAAAAGAAATTGTACAAGAATATAGAAAAGGATATAAGATTGGTACAAAAGTTATTAGACATTCAATGGTTGTAGTAGCTAACTAAATTTATTCCTCATTTATTTTTGGATAAAGGGAGAAGATTAAATTTGAAAAAAGAAATAGAAAAAAAATATGTTGTAAACTATTTTCCTAAAGATTTAGAAATAAAAAATGTATTAGAAATAGAACAAGCTTTTATATATAGAGATATAAGAACTATTGTAAGAGTTAGAAAAATACAAAATAAAAAGTCTAATAATATAGAATATATCTACACAGTCAAGACAAAAGGAGACATAGAAAATGATAAAGAATCTATTTTAGCAAGTGCATATGAAACTGAAAGTTATATTAAAGAAGAGGAATTTAATCAGTTAATAAAAAATAAAATCAGTAAAATAATAAAAAAGACAAGATTAATAATACCAATAGATAACAATTTAAAAGTAGAAATATACATATATAAAGATTACTTACAAGATTTAATAACAGCAGAAGTAGAATTTCCAAGTGAAGATATAGCAAATACTTTTCAAAAACCAAAGTGGTTGGGAGAGGAAATTAAATACAAAGAATTATCAAATTGGAGATTATCTAATATGGAAAAAGAAGAATGGATGAATAAAATAACAAAAGAAATGATAGAAAACAATAGAAAAATCATTCTTGAGCTAAAAGAGAATGAAGAAATATGAAAGTTATTAATTTTAAAAATATAAATTTTATTATAGCTTTATTAAAATAGATAATAAAGTAACAAAAAGAAAGGAAAGGGAATAAAAAATGGGAAAGATTATAGGAATTGACTTAGGAACAACAAATTCATGTGTATCAGTTATGGAAGGAGGAGAGCCAGTAGTAATACCAAATGCAGAAGGAAATAGAACAACACCATCTGTTGTTGCTTTTTCTAAAAATGGTGAAAGACTAGTTGGACAAATTGCAAAACGTCAAGCAGTAACAAATCCAGAAAATACTGTTATTTCAATTAAAAGAAAAATGGGAACATCTGAAAAAGTAAATATTGAAGGAGATGGTTTTACACCACAAGAAATTTCAGCAATGGTTTTACAAAAATTAAAAACAGATGCAGAAAATTATTTAGGACAAAAAGTAACACAAGCAGTTATTACAGTACCAGCATATTTTAATGATAGCCAAAGACAAGCAACAAAAGATGCAGGTAAAATTGCAGGATTAGAAGTTTTAAGAATTATCAATGAACCAACAGCAGCAGCATTAGCTTATGGAATGGATAAAGAACAAGAACAAAAAATATTAATTTATGACTTAGGTGGAGGAACATTTGATGTATCTATCTTAGATATTGGTGATGGTGTATTTGAAGTTTTATCTACAAGTGGTAATACACATTTAGGTGGAGATGATTTTGATAATGCAATTATTGATTATTTAGTTGATGAATTCAAAAAATCAAATGGAATTGATTTAAAAGCAGATAAAATGGCAATGCAAAGATTAAAAGAATCAGCAGAAAAAGCAAAAATAGAATTATCAGGTGTTCAACAAACACAAATTAACTTACCATTTATTACAGCAGATAGCACAGGACCAAAACACTTAGATATTAATTTAACAAGAGCAAAATTTGAAGAACTAATTCATGATTTAGTAGAAGCAACAGCAGGACCTGTAAACCAAGCATTAAAAGATGCAGGATTAACACCAAATGATATTCATAAAGTATTATTAGTTGGTGGGTCTACAAGAGTTCCAGCTGTACAAGAAGCTGTTAAGAGAATTACAGGAAAAGAAGCAGATAAAGGAATTAATCCTGATGAATGTGTTGCAATTGGTGCAGCTATTCAAGGTGGTGTATTATCAGGAGATGTAAAAGATTTAGTATTATTAGATGTAACACCATTATCATTAGGAATTGAAACTTATGGTGGTGTATTTACAAAATTAATTGAAAGAAATACAACAATACCAACTAAAAAGTCTCAAATATTCTCAACAGCAGCAGATGGTCAAACATCAGTAGAAGTTCATGTTTTACAAGGTGAAAGAGAAATGGCCGCTTATAACAAAACATTAGGAAGATTCCAATTAACAGGAATTCCAGCAGCACCAAGAGGAGTACCTCAAATTGAAGTAACATTTGATATTGATGCTAATGGTATTGTTCATGTATCAGCAAAAGATATGGCAACAGGAAATGAACAAAATGTATCTATTACAGCTTCAACAAATCTAACTGATGAAGATATTGATAAAGCAGTAAAAGATGCAGAAGCACATGCTGCAGAAGACAAGAAAAAGAAAGAAGAAATTGAAGTTAAAAATAATGCTGAAAGTTTAATATATAATAGTGAGAAAACATTAAATGACTTAGGAGATAAAATTAGCGGAGAAGAAAAAGCAAAAGTTGAAACAGAAATTGATAATACAAGAAAAGCATTAGAAACAAACGAGACAGAAAAAATTAAAGAAGCTACAGAAAAATTAACAAAAGTATTTTATGATATGTCAGAACAATTATATAAAAATGCAAATCCAAATGGAGCTCAAGGAGCAAATCCAAATGCTACAGAAGAAGGAACAGAAAGTAGTGAAAGTGCTCAAGGAAATGATGGAAATGTATATGATGCAGATTACAAAGTAGAAGATGACAATAAATAAGAACAAAAGAGGCATAATAACAAAAGGGATTTTGAGTAAAGACTCAAATTTCCCTTTTTACAAATTCACGATTTTGCACAAGATAGAAAATTTATACAAATAGGAAGAGGAGAAAACTGAAAATGGCAGGAAAAAGAGATTATTATGAAGTTTTAGGAGTTAATAAAAATGCGACAGATGATGAATTGAAAAAAGCATATAGAAAATTAGCAAAAAAATATCATCCAGATGCCAATCCAGATAATAAAGCAGAAGCAGAAGCAAAATTTAAAGAAGTTAATGAAGCATATGAAACATTATCAGATTCACAAAAAAGAAGAATGTATGACCAATTTGGACCAGATGGACCACAAGGATTTAATGGAGCAGGAGGACCATTTGGAGGACAAAATGGATATTATTCATATACATCTTCAGGTTTTGATGGATTTGGAGATTTTGGAGATTTGGGAGATATTTTTTCTTCATTTTTTGGAGGAGGTTTTGGTGGTGGAAGAACAGCCAGCAGAAAACAAAATGGGCCAAGAAAAGGTGCAGACTTAAATCTTCATATTGATATTACTTTTGAACAAGCATTTTTGGGAGTGGAAAAAGAAATTACGATTACTAGAAATGAAGAATGTCAAGTATGTCATGGAAATGGTGCAAAACCTGGAACATCTGTTACAAAATGTCCAACTTGTAATGGTACAGGACAAATTAGACAAATTCAAAATACTATTTTAGGACAAATGCAAACTACAAGAACTTGTACAAATTGTCATGGAAGTGGTGAAGTAATAAAAGAACCTTGTGAAAACTGTAGAGGAAAAGGAACAGTTAGAAAACAACCAAAAATAAAAGTAAAAATACCAGCAGGTATTGATGATGGCCAAACAGTTGTATTAAGAGGAGAAGGAGAGCCTGGAGAAAAAAATGGTCCTAAAGGTGATTTATATATAACAGTTAAATTAAAGAAACATAGTATTTATTCAAGAAAAGGAAATAATGTATATTGTGAAATACCAATTACCATTACACAGGCTTCTTTAGGTGCAGAATTAGAAATACCAATGGTTAATGGTAGTAAAGAAATATATAAAATATCAGAAGGAACACAAACAGGAACTAAATTTGTTATAAAAGGAAAAGGATTTAAATCTGTAACTTCAAATACTGTTGGTGATTTTGTATTTACTGTTAATATTCAAACACCAAAAAAACTTTCAAAAGAGCAAAGAGAATTGTTAGTACAATTAGCTAAAACTATGAATGAACAACCTCCAATTAAAAAAAGAGGAATATTTGGATAAAGATGGAGTGTTGTTAACATTATACATAGATAAATATTAAAGATGTACAGTAGTGTTACATCTTTTTTATTATAGGAAACAATATGAAACTTAATTGCCTTAATTATAGCTATTTGCATAATTTTGAGTAAAAGCAAAAACCAATAAAAAAACAGACACATCTGTAACTTTACCCGAGTTAGATGCGTCAAAACACTAATTTGAGGTTAACCACGTTTGTGGTTTCTCCATTTCCTATTTTTATTATACAGTCATTTTTTTGTTTTGTCAAATACACTTTCATTTTTATCCAGGGTAATTTTATCAAATATTACAAAATTGTAATATTTGATAAAATTACCCTGCCTCTTTTGTTCTTTTACTAGACAGATAATAGAAAAAAAGATATAATATACAAAAAATATAATGAATAAAAGGTGTTAATAAATGAAAAAAAGAGTATTGTTTATATCAAGTACAGGAGGACATTTAACAGAATTATTACAACTATCTCCATTATTTGAAAAATATGATTACCATATTATAACAGAAAAAGATAAAGTCAATGAACACTTAAAAAAGACTTATGGAGAGAAAATAGATTTTTTACCTTATGGAACAAGAGCAAAACTATTTACATATATATTTAAATATTTATACTTATGTATAAAAACAGTATATTACTATTTTAAATTAAAACCAAAAGTAATTGTAACAACAGGAACACATACAGCAGGGCCAATGTGTATATTAGGAAAAATATTTGGAAGTAAAATTATTTATATTGAAACATTTGCCAATGCAAACAGAAAAACAGCAACAGGAAGGTTAATATATCCAATTGCAGATTTATTTATAGTGCAATGGGAAGAAATGTTAAAAATATATCCAAATGCAGTTTATGGAGGGTCGATTTATTAATGATATTTGTAATGTTAGGAACACAAAATAATATATTTGAAAGATTATTAAAAGAGATTGAAAGATTAATTGATAAAAATGTAATTAATGAAAAAGTTGTGGTACAAGCAGGGTACACAGAATATAAGCCACAAAATAAAAAAATGAAAATAATAGATTTTATGTCACGAGAAGAATTAGATATATTTGAGCAAAAAGCAAATTTTATTATAACACATGGAGGGGTAGGCTCTATTCTTACTTCACTTGAAAAAAGAAAAAAAGTAATTGCTGTACCAAGATTACATGAATATGGAGAACATGTTAATAATCATCAAATAGAAATTGTGGAAAAGTTTAATAAAAGTGGAAATATTATTGGTTTACAATCAGTGGAAGAATTAGAAAAGGCAATAAAAAGTATACAAAATTTTGAGCCAAAACCATATGTAGAAAATAATGATAAAATGTTAAATTTAATAGCAAATTTTATAGATAATATAAAGTAAAAGAAAGAGGAACAGGATTTGGAAAAAAAGATGGAAAATCAAAAGAAAAAGGAAAAGTTAGAAGAAATGAAGGAAGATGAAATAAAAAAAGACAAAAGTAATAGAACAAAAATAAAAGAATTCGAAATAAAAGAAATAGCTAATAGCTTTTTTAATTCAATTGGATTTTCAATTTTAATAGGAATCTTATTATTTTTAAAAACTTTGTTTTTTTACTCAAATACCATAGCAATTAGAGAAACAATAGATATAGATACAGTTTTAGGTACAATAGCATTTATAACAACAGTAATTTGTATGATATGTATATTACCAAGAAGAAGAAGAACTATTACAACAATTATAGTAAATGTTTTATTAAGTATCTTATTATTTGCAGATAATATATATCATACATATTCAAGTTCAGTATTATCTGTTGCACAAATAATGAATCTCCAATATGGAGAAGAAATTATGAATACTTTACCAATGTTAATACAAGCAAAACAAGTGTTATATTTTTTAGATATTGTATTAATTATATTCTTACTAGCTACAAAAAGGTTAAGGATTGATAAACAAGCAAAAATAAATTGGAGAATGAAAATTGCCAAAATTATTGTAGGAGTAATTTTTATTATAATGTTTTTCAAAATAGATATAGATTTTATTGAAAAAGCAAAAGAAGACCCATTTAATAAAGATATGCAAATAAAAAAGGGTACAATCTATGGATATCATATATCAGATATAGAAAATACAATTAATATAAAGAAACAAGCAAAATATATAAATAAAGAAAAGCTTTTATATGACTATAATAAATTAAAAGAAGAATATGATAAAAATTATGGAAAAACAAATTATGATTTTAAAGGGATTGCTAAAGGAAAAAATGTTATCATTTTGCAATTAGAATCTGTCCAAAACTTTGTTATTAATAAAAAAATTAATGGAATGGAAATAACACCAAATTTAAATAAATTTTTAAATGAAAATATAGAAATATCTAATATGTTTATGCAAAGTTATTCTTCAACAGCTGATTCTGAATTTTCAACTACAACATCTTTATATCCAATGGAAAATGGAATGTCATATAGTAGATATTATACAAATACATATGATAACATATTTACGAGCTTTGAAGATGAAGGATATACAACATCTTATATGCATGGGAATTATGGATTTTTTTGGAATAGAGAAAATGTATATAAATCTTTTGGAGTTGATAATATAGAATTGAAAGATAAATTTGAGGATACATCAGAAAATATCATGGGATATTTATCAGACGAATTATTATATACACAAGCAGTAGAGAAATTAAAAATGTATGACATGCCATTTATGACATATATTGTTTCAGCATCTTCACACACATCATTTAATTTAGAAGGATTAAAAGATAAAAATAAAGTAAATATTGATGTAGGAAAATATAAACATACTTTTTTTGGAAATTATTTAGAATCTATTAATTATGCAGATTATGCTTTTGGAATATTTATAGATAAATTAAAAGAAGCAAATTTATATGAAGATACTGTTATTCTTTTATTTGGTGACCATAATGGAGTAGATATGTATAATGAAGAAATGTTAGATTTTTTACAAGAAACAAATTCAAATTTAACAGATACAGATATAAAATTAAATTATATTAGAGTTGCTTGTGGGATGAAAATACCAGGAATTAAAAATATAAAAATAGAAAAACCAGTTAGTAAATTAGATATAAAACCAACATTTGCCTATTTAATAGATGGAGATGCAGGATTTAGCTTAGGGACAAATATATTTAATAAAAAAGACTTCATATGTTTGAATAATGAAAGAATTGTTACAAGTAGATATTATTTTGATGAAAAATGGTATAAAATCAAAGAAGGAACAGAAATAAATATAGAAGAACTTACACAAGATGAAAGGGAATTATTAAAATACTATTATGAAAATATGAGAAAAGAATTAGATATATCTATTTCGATTAGTATTAACAATTTGTTAAAACATATATAAACTTTATCAACAAAAATACAAAAAAATACAAGGAGGAAAATATATAAAATGGAAGAAGAGAGAATTATTAGTCCAGAATTAGAAAATGTAGGAGAAGAACGACTAGAAAATTCATTAAGACCAAAAACATTAGATGAATATATTGGACAAGATAAAATAAAAGAAAATATGAAAATTTATATAGAATCAGCTAAAAAAAGAGGAGAACCATTAGACCATGTTTTATTATATGGACCTCCAGGACTTGGAAAAACAACATTATCAAATATTATATCTAATGAAATGAATTCTAATATAAAAATAACTTCTGGTCCAGCAATAGAAAAACCAGGAGATTTGGCAGCACTTCTTACAAATCTTTCAGAATTTGATGTGTTATTCATAGATGAAATACATAGACTTAGTAAGACTGTAGAAGAAATTTTGTATCCAGCTTTAGAAGATTATACATTAGACATTATAATAGGAAAAGGACCAAGTGCAAGGTCAATTAGATTGGATTTACCCAAATTTACATTAATTGGAGCAACTACAAAAGCGGGCTCACTAACAACACCATTAAGAGATAGATTTGGAATTGTAAATAGACTAGAACTATATTCAGTGGAAAACTTAACTAAAATTGTAAAACGTTCTGCAGGAATTTTAAATGTAGAAATAGAAGAAGAGGCAGCTATAGAAATTGCTAGAAGGTCAAGAGGGACTCCTAGAATTGCCAACCGTTTATTAAAAAGAGTTAGAGATTATGCAGTAATATTAGGAGATGGAGATATTACTTTAAAGATTACAAAACATGCTTTAAATAAACTAGAAATTGATGAATTAGGTTTAGATGAAATTGACAGAAAAATATTAGATACTATGATTGTTCAATACTCAGGAAGACCAGTTGGAATAGAAGCCTTGTCTGCTACAGTTGGTGAAGAAGTAGATACACTTGAAGATGTTTATGAACCTTATTTAATTCAAATTGGTTTTATTGCAAGAACATTAAGAGGAAGAATTGTATTACCACCAGCATATAAACATTTGGGGTATTCATGTCCTGATAGTACAATGTAATCAACCTAAGGTGGTACAAAGTTACTATAATACCTTAACAACATTGATTGATAACAAGGATAATTATAAAACAGCAAAAACTGTATAATTGAAAATGATGGAATTAAAAAAGTAGAAAAAGAGGAAGTAAAAGATGAAATTATTATTACATACTTGTTGTGCACCATGTAGTGTATATTGTATAGATTTATTAAGAAAAGAAGAGATAGAGCCAACAGTATATTGGTTTAATCCTAATATTCATCCATATATGGAATATAAATCAAGAAGAGATTGTTTAAAAGAATATACCAAAAGTATAAATGTAGAAGCAATATTTGAAGAAAATTATGGATTAAAAGAGTTTTGTAAAAATGTAATTGATGATTTAGAAAATAGATGCAAAAATTATTGTTATTCAGTGCGATTAGAACAAACTGCTAAATATGCTAAAGAAAATGGTTATACTCATTTTTCTACAACTTTATTGGTTAGCCCATATCAAAATCATCAAGCACTAATAGAAGTGGCCGAAAAAATGGCAAAAAAATATGGGGTTGAGTTTTTGTATAGAGATTTTCGCGTTGGATTTAGAGTGGGACAAACTAAATCAAGAGAATTGGGTTTGTATATGCAAAAATATTGTGGATGTATTTTTTCAGAGGAAAGTAGATATAATTGCCACAAAAGTGAGATTCCAAAATTACCAGATGATTTTGAATTTTTACCAGTAAAAAAGAGTATTGTAATTAAGAAAGAAAAAGATAATAAAGAACAATATATGGATTTATTATTAGAAGCAGATTCAAGTAAAGAAATTATACAGGACTATTTACAAACAGGAGAATTATTTGTTTTAACATATAAAGGAGAAGTAGCATGTGTGGCAGTAGTTACTAAAGTAGATGAAAATACATGTGAATTAAAGAACATAGCAACAATAGAAAAATATCGAGGTCAAGGCTATGGTAAAAAAATGATAAAATATTTATTTGATAACTACAAACAAAGATATAATAAGATGCTAGTAGGAACAACAGAAAACAATATTCCTTTCTATGTAAAACAAGGATTTAATAAATATGAGAAAACAATAAATAATTTCTTTGTAGATAATTATAAAGAAGAGATATGGGATGGAGATTTACATTGTATAGATATGTATTATTATTCAAAAGATTTAAAAAGAAAATAAGGGTTAATTATAAAATATTAATTTAAAAAGGAGTTTATAATGAATATAAAGATTATATTATATATATTAATTCAATGTACTTGGGGAATACTACAAACATTATTGGGTTTTATAGTATTTTTAATAAATATAAAAAACAAACATTATTTTTATCACGGAGCAATTATTACTGAAAGAAATCCTCCTTCAAGTATATCATTGGGATTGTTTGTTTTTACAACAACTAATCCAATGAAAGATAAAAGAATTGAAAATAGAATTTCAGACAAAGAATTAAGTAAAAGACTTTTAGTTCACAAATATGGTCATACAATTCAGTCACTTATTTTTGGACCATTATATTTAATTGTAATTGGAATACCATCAACATTATGGGGGTTTTTACCTTATTTTCAAAATAAAAGAAATAAAGGAGTTTCTTATTTTAGTTTTTTTACAGAAAAATTTGCTAATTATTTAGGAGAAAAAGTTACAAAAGAACAATCAATGGAAAATGCTGTTATATAAATTACAAAACATAAATTTGAAAGGAGCTTATGATTGAAAAATAATAAAGATAAAAAGAAATTAGATTCTGAAATTTCAAAAAAAGTAAAAAATCCAATTGATGACTTAATTGATGAATTAAGAGCTCCTATGGTTGAATTAAATAATATGCAATTAACACAATTAAATTTCATAAAAAGTGAAGTTGATTCTATAATAAAAAACAAAATTAGGGATACAAAAAGAATTCAAAAAACTTTTGATATGTTATTAGATTTAGTATATTGGTTTGGAAACGAAATAGAAAAAGAATATTATGATTTATTGGAATATTATAAAAAAATAGATTTTGATGTCACTAAAGACTATGAACGATTTTATTTAGATATAATAAGTGAGGAGGATTGAGAAATAATGCAAGATGATAATAATAATTTAAGCAGAGATTTTCATGAAATATTTGAAGATATAAAAAATGATGTTACAAAGACTCAATTTGAAATAATGGTGAATGCAAATGTAAATTTGGTAAAACTATATTTTAGAATTGGAAAAACAATTTTTGAAAACTCAAATTGGGGTGATAAATTTATAGATTTTTTATCAATAGAACTAAAAGTGACATTTCCTAGACAAAAAGGTTTTTCTATAAGAAACTTAAAATATATGAAATCGTTTTATACTGAATATAAAGATGATGATGAATTTGTGCAACTTGTTGCACAAATTCCATGGAAACATAATATTATTTTAATGCAAAAGATTAAAGATAAAAACATTCGTAAATGGTATATAGAAAAGGTTATAGAAGAAGGTTGGGTAGAAAGTGTACTTTTATATCAATTAGATACTAATTTATATATGAGACAAGTAGAAAGTAAGAAACATAACAATTTTGAGTTAACATTAAAAGAAAATAGTGAATTAGCTAGTCATATTATGAAAGAACCATATGTATTTGATTTGATAGAATTAACTGAAAACTATAAGGAAAAAGAGCTTGAAAATAAAATGTTGGAAAGATTGAAAAATGTATTACTTGAATTAGGAAATGGATTTTCTTTTGTTGGCAGTCAATATAAAATAACAGTGGGTAATCAAGATTTCTATATAGATTTATTATTTTATCATATAAAGCTAAAATGTTATGTGGCCGTTGAACTTAAAACATGTGAATTTATACCTGAATTTGGTAGCAAATTAGGGTTTTATTTAACAGCACTTGATGAAAAAATAAAAGATGAGAATGACAATCCATCAATAGGAATATTATTATGCCAAAGTAAAAATAATGAAATTGTTGATTATACATTAAAATATATAAATAAACCTCTAGGAGTCAGTGAATATAAAATATTTAATGAATTACCAGATAGTTTATTAAAGGAGTTACCAACAGCAGAAGATATTAATCTTCATTTAGACATTGAAGAAGAAAATGAATAATAACAAGGAAGTTATATATTATAACCACAATTATAGAACAGTATGAAAAAATAGCTACCTCTAAAGATTGAATAAATTGCATATATTTTAGCTTTTGAAAGATAAAATATATACAAAGCTTACAAATAAAAGAGTTTTACTAACCTATTGCAATGAAGAAATACATCCGCAAATTTGTGCGGTTAAATAGGAAGAGCCCAGAGGAAAGTAGATATAATTGCCACAAAAATGAGATTCCAAAATTACCAGATGATTTTGAATTTTTACCAGTAAAAAAGAGTATTGTAATTAAGAAAGAAAAAGATAATAAAGAACAATATATGGATTTATTATTAGAAGCAGATTCAAGTAAAGAAATTATACAGGACTATTTACAAACAGGAGAATTATTTGTTTTAACATATAAAGGAGAAGTAGCATGTGTGGCAGTAGTTACTAAAGTAGATGAAAATACATGTGAATTAAAGAACATAGCAACAATAGAAAAATATCGAGGTCAAGGCTATGGTAAAAAAATGATAAAATATTTATTTGATAACTACAAACAAAGATATAATAAGATGCTAGTAGGAACAACAGAAAACAATATTCCTTTCTATGTAAAACAAGGATTTAATAAATATGAGAAAACAATAAATAATTTCTTTGTAGATAATTATAAAGAAGAGATATGGGATGGAGATTTACATTGTATAGATATGTATTATTATTCGAAAAAACTAAAGGATAGAAAGATAAAATTTTGATAAAAATAGTTGAATATGATGAGAAGTATGCCAAAGAAATGTCAAAAATAATTATAACTAATATGTATGAAATAAATATTAAAGATTATGGAAAAGAGGTTATTGATAAAATTTTAAAACATTTTACTGAGGAAGAAATTAAGAAAAATTTTCCTAACAGAATGAAATGTTTTGTTGCATTAGATAATGAAACTGTAGTTGGTACAGCAAGCATAAATAAATATAGAGGAGATGAAACCAAATGAAATATAAATTAATATCAATGGATTTTGATGGAACACTTTTAACAAGCAATAAACAAGTCACAGAAAAAAATAGGAAAATATTATGTTTATAAAAAATCAAATATAGAAAACAAAGATTTTTTAGTTAAAATTAATAATATTGATGAAATTAAAGAAACAATAACAAGAATGAATATTTTTCTTAAAAATAATCAAGAGATTAGTATATATAAAAACTTTATAGAAGATAACTTTAATACTATAAATACTTTTGAGATTATGGATACAGATAATAATAAAAACAAAAGGTGGTTATCAATAAATCCTAAAGAAACAGATAAATTTAAAGCTTTAGAAAAATTATGCTTAACATTGAATATAAAAATTGATGAAGTTATATTTTTTGGAGATGGTGCAAATGATTTGCCAGTAATTAGTAAAGTGGGATTAGGAGTCGCAATGGGAAATGCATTAAAGGAAGTTAAAGAACAAGCAAAAGAAATAACATTATCAAAGGATGAAGATGGAATAGCAAGTTTTTTAGAAAGAATTTAAGTAATAACTTACATACATATAGCTGAGATTAGTTGATATTATCAGCCCTTTATTATATAATCGTAACAAAAATATAGTAAGTTGTAAAAAAATTAGAAAATAAGTAAAGATTAGGAAGTTTATACTTAAATCTAATTTTAAAAAAGGAGTTAGTTATGGAAAAATTTGATAGTATTATTTTTGACTTAGATGGAACTTTATGGAATACGATTGATAGTGCTGTACAGTGTTTAAAAACGGTAAAAAATAGACATAGTGATATTTTACATGAGTTATCAGAAGAAGATGTTCAAAAGGCAATGGGATTACCTTTTGAAGAAGGTACAAAAGTATATTATGGTTATTTGGAAAGTGAGAAAGCTAAAAAGTATGCAAAAGAAGCTTTTATGTTAAATGTAGAGAATTTAAAAAAACATGGAGGTACTTTATATCCAGAAGTATATGATACAATTAAGCAATTATCAAGAAATTTTAGATTGTATATTGTTAGTAATTGTTTAGAAGGATATATTGAAGCTTTTTTAAGAAATCATCATTTAGAAGATTGCTTTTTGGATTATGAAAATAATGGTAGAACAGGATTGAGTAAAGGCGAAAATATAAAATTAGTAATGCAAAGAAATAACTTAAAGAATTCTGTTTATGTAGGAGATACCATAGGTGATAAAAGAGCAGCGGATTTTGCTGGAATTCCTTTTGTTTATGCGGTTTATGGTTTTGGAGATGTTGCAGAATATGATTATAAATTAGATAATATATCAGATTTATTAATGATTTTGCAAGAAAATGGGAATGAATTTTTTGCCGAAAGATGAGAAAAAGTAATGAATTACAATATATAGATGGAAGTTAATTATGGCAACATCAAAAGATTATAAAGATTTTATATTGGGGCAATTAGATTTACCAAGTAAGAACTAGAACAAAATTACATGTATATCTGATTATTAGTTAATATTATCAGCCCTTTATTATATAATTGTAACAAATTAAGTTATATGTGAGCTTGATGAAAAAAATGTTAGGAGAAATAGTTTAAAAAAAATTTAAAAACTTTCATAACTATGTGTGCCTTTGAGCGAAGAGAGAGGAATGGGATTTTATATGAATATAATAGAAATTTATAAAAAATACGAATTACCAGAGCATTTGCAAATTCATATGTTAAGAGTTGCAGCATGTTGTATGCAGATTTTAGATAACTGGAATAGTGATATAAAGATAGATAATGATTCATTAATAAGAATAGCTCTATTGCATGATATGGGAAATATGGCGAAGATGGCAGAAAATCAAGTGACTAATCCAAGATTTGCAAGAATAAGAGAAGAGTATATAAACCAATATGGAAAAGATGACCATAAAATAAATATAATTATAGGAAGACAAGAAGGACTTACAGATGAAGAATTAGATATATTAGATAGAAAACAGTTAAGAAAGAATAAGGAGATAAAAGATTCAAATAATTACATACTGAAAATATGTGCTTATTGTGATCAAAGAGTTTCTCCAAATGGTGTTGATAGTTTAAAAGGAAGATTAGAAGAATTACAAGAAAGGCATAAAAATAAACCAAATGGGAGTATGCATGACCCAAAAGTCGCTAAAGAATTAATACAATATGCTTTTGCAATTGAAGAACAAGTAATGAGTCAGTGTACATTGAGCAAAGATGCAATAAATGATGAATCTATTGAACCATATATAGAAGAACTAAAAGAATATAATTTAAGATAAAAAAAGATAAACACAGATATAGAAGAAAGATAAATAAGGTGGTAGTAGAAATTGGAAATAGATATAAAGGATAATTGGAAACATAATAGAATTGTATCTTGCAAAAATGGAACTAATCCTACATTAATTACAGAATTAAAATCTGGGTATGTTGTAATTGGTGATACACAATTTTTACCAGGTTATTGTGTTTTATTATATAAAGATAATATTACATCTCTAAATGATTTAGACATAAACGAAAGAAAACAATTTTTAATTGATATGACATTAGTAGGTGATGCTATTAAAGAAGTATATAATCCATATAAAATTAACTATGAAATATTAGGAAATTTAGATGAATTTGTACATGCTCACATTTTTCCAAGATATGAATGGGAAGGGGAAAATGTTAAACATTCTGTCAGAAGATATTCTAAAGATAAATTTATAGAAGAATCTAATCAATTTATAAATTTAGATAACAAAGAAGAAATTATATATAATTTGAAAGAGATATTAAATAAATTAAAAAGTAAATATTATTACTTTTAGAAAATGGGCAAATAAAATATTAAAAGATTATATGTTAAAAGGTTATGCAGTAAATTGTAGAGGAGATGTAGTATATGAATGAAAAGAAATAAGAAGCATTTGGGATGCTGAATTTGTAATTGATACATTTCTAATTAAAATAAAAACAAATTAAAATTCATAAATTTTATAGACAAATTAAAAATAATATTGTAGAATAATTGTCATAGGAAACAATGATAAACAGATGTGGTTTTGCCACCAATTTTTACGAATCTTCGTAGTAGAGGTGGTGATGTTTATGGTTAAAGTTATACTATTTCTAATATTATCTTTAATGTTTTCTTTGACATTAAACGTTGTCTTTACTGCAGTTCTGTATAAGAACGGGGTTGAAAGCAACTACATAAATAAAAAAGCTCACATCTGTAAATTTGACGATTTAGATGTGAGTTTTTATATCTATTTCGGCAAAACCACGTTTGTGGATTTGTCATTTTCTATATTTATTATAATCTATTTATAAGTAAAAAGTCAATAAATACATAAAATTTTTAAACTGAAAAATACTTTGAAGAACAATTAGAACGTATTAAAGAAATAGGAATGTCAGAAAGAAGATAAATAATTTTATGGTCAGAATGTCTTATTGTAGAAAATGCTTGCTACGAAAAATAGATAGCTAAAGATAAAGGAAGATAAGGAATAATTTGGAGGGATTAATTAATGTTAAAAGATAATGAAGATTATATAAGTTTTATGAAAGAAAAGCATAAAAATCAAAAAAGAATTCAAGGAACACCATATTATTTACATCCATTAGAAGTAAGTAATATTTTAGCTAAAAAAGGATTTTCAGAAGAATATCAAATAGCAGGATTATTTCATGATTTATTGGAAGATACAAATACAACTTATGAAGAAATAGTAGATATAACTAATGTAGAAATTGCAGAAGCAGTAAGATTAGTAACTAAAGAAGAGGGATATGTAATGTCTGAATATATGGAAAGAATAAAGCAAAATGATATGGCAAGAATGGTAAAACTAGCAGATAGAATACATAACTTATCAGAAACACATTTAGCTTCATCAGAATTTAAAGAAAAATATATAAAAGAAACAAAAGAATGGTTTATAGACTTAGCTACTGGAACGATTTTTGAAGAAGATTTAAAAAGAATATTAGAAGAAGAGAAAGAGGGATTTATGGAAGAAAATTATATAGAAAAATATAAAGATATTATACGTGAGATATCAGTAATGAAGAATACTGATGGTGAAGATAATCCGTGGTATTCAGATGAATATTGCTGTCCAGCGCTAGAAAAATTAATGGCAGAATTTCCTAATTTATCATTTTCAAAAAAAGATTTATTCAAATTAAAAAATTTTGCTGTCATAAGAGAGGAGAATGATTTAGAAATTTATAAACTGCTAGATTATGCATATGGTTATAGTTTTTATGAGAGAAAAGGACACAGGATGACTAAAGGTGAAAAAGAGCGTCGAGAAAAAGCTAAACGTGATAAACCTAGTATAGATGAGAATTACGTAAAAGCATTTTCTACATTTTTTTCTGTATGTGAAAATTTAAATGATTCCAAAATACTTGAAAATCCAGAATTTAATATAGAGAATGAAGTTTTTAGTAGAATATATGACTATAATTTTGAATTAAGTCCAAAAAATCCTATGTTAAAAAATTACTATCAAACATATAAGGATCATAGAAAAAGTCAAGAAGAAAATAAAAAATTATCAGAGCAAAATAAAAGTTTGACACAACAAGTGGATGAGGCTAATGAACATAATAGTAACTTAGGCATTGAAAATGAGAATTTAGAGAAGAAATTTAAAGAATTGCAAAAAATGTTATCAAAAACATTGGATTTTTGTAACACTGTAAGAAATAGTAGATTTGGAAAATTTTTCTTTAGAAAAAAAATAAAAGAATTGCCAGCACTAGATAGTGCAGAAAGAGAAATAGATGAATAAAAAGGAATTTAAGAAAAAATGTAAACAAGAAAAAACTACAAGTTACAAATTAATGTTGTCAGGAGGAATAGTATCTACAATAGGTTTAATAGTTGTTTTATTATCATTTTTTATTATTAAAGAATCTATACCACAAATTGTTGGATTTGTAGTAGGTGGAATAATTGCATTTATTGGAATGATATTAGACTTAACAGGAGAGATAGTTTTAGCTAAAAATTATAAAGAGTACAATAAATAAGAAATTACAAATAAAAGGAATATGGATATGGGATTATTTAATAAGAAAAAAGAAGATTTTATAAAAGTGAAGGTCGAAAATTTAATTGATTGGAATGAGCCTAATGGAGAAGGTTGCATGGTATCTGATAAAATAACTAAAGAAGGCTTTAAAGTTGGATATATGTATAGAGAACAACCACTTGAGGGATGGCCAGATAGTGGTTGGAGATTTATGGCAGGTAATGAAGATGATGAGTATATGAATAATACCAATAATCATCATATATTTGCTATCAATACAATTTGTAATTATGATAAAGACATTATTCCTTATTTACATTCAAATATTGGAAGTGCTTATATACGAGTTGATAGTAATAAATTTGAAATTGATGATGGAAATAAAGCAATCTTTATAGAAAAGCAGTAAATTTGAAATAAATAAAGGTGATAAAATGGAAACAAAAATTATAAATGATATAGCAATAGTAAAAAGTAATGAAATTATAATAAAAGATATTCAATCAGCAATAGATTTTATTATGACTATCAAATATGAAACAAACTGTAACAAAATAGGATTAAATAAAGATGCAGTAGTAGAAGATTTCTTTATATTAAGTAAGGGATTAGCAGGAGAAATTTTGCAAAAATTTATAAATTATCAGACTAAATTTGCTATATATGGAGATTATTCAAAATATACAAGTAAACCATTAAAAGATTTCATATATGAAAGCAATAATGGTAAAGACATATTTTTTGTAGAAAATGAAGATGAAGCAATAAAAATGTTAAGTAAGAGGTATTTATAAATGAATAAAGAAATACTATTATCAAATATAGATAAAGTTCATACTACTGAAATGGGGATTGATAGAATTAAGAAAAATATTAAATTAAATACAAATGATGTAGTTGAATATTGTAAAAATAAAGTTTTAGATAAAAATTGTAATATATATAAGCAAGGTAAGAATTGGTATTGTGAAATTGATAATATTGTAATAACTATTAATTCATATAGTTATACAATTATTACAGCACATATAAAAATATAAATTACAGGAGAAATAGATGATAAGAAAACTAGAAAATGATGATATAAATACTGTAATGCAAATATGGAAAAATGAAAATATAAAATCTCATAAATTTATTCCAAAAGAATATTGGGAAATTAATTATAAATTCGTAAAAGAAGCTATATTAAATGCAGAAATATATGTATATATTGTTGAAGAAAAAGTAGTAGGTTTTATAGGATTAGAAAATAACTATATTCAAGGGATTTTTGTTGATACAAACAGTCAATGTAATGGAATAGGAACATCTTTATTAAATATAGTGAAAGAAAATAGAAATAATTTGACATTAAATGTATATAAGAAAAATATAAATGCTATCAATTTTTACAAGAAAAATAATTTTGTGATTAAAAGTGAAAGTGTAGATGAAAATACAAATGAAGTAGAATATACTATGATTTGGAAAAAGTAGAGTAGATAATCAGTTAGAATTATCTAAACTTTATTATATAATCGTAACAAAGAAGTAAGTTGTTAGGGAGAAGTTAATATGAGAGATTTTGAAAAAATAAGTTTTGAACAATTTAAAAATGACATTGGAAATGATGAAGAGTTATATAATGAATATTTATTACCAAAAAGGGATTCAATATATACAGCAGGTTATGATATTTATCTTTTAGAAAACTTAACTATAAAACCAGGAGAACGAAAAAAAGTACCAACAGGTATAAAGAGTTATTTCAACAGAGATGAAGTTTTATTGATTGTAATTAGAAGTAGCATGGGATTTAAACATAATATAAGACTATGTAACCAAGTAGGAATAATTGATGCAGATTATTATAATAATGCAGATAATCAAGGACATATTTGGCTAATGATACAAAATGAAGGAGATAAAGAATGTAGTTTCAAAAAAGGAGAAGCAATTGTACAAGGAATTTTTGTTAAATATTTAACTACAAAAAGGGATGATAAATTAAATATTCAAAGAAAAAGTAATTATTAAAAGTAAACAACAACTTATAATTTGTAGATTGGAGTAAGTAATGAAAATAATATATATATTAATACAATGCACTTGGGGATTACCGCAGACGTTATTAGGATTTATAGTATTCTTAATTAATATAAAAAATAAACACTATTTTTATCATGGAGCAATTATTACTTACAGAGATGTTCCTTCAAGTGTATCATTAGGAATGTTTGTTTTTACAACAACTAATCCAATGAAAGATAAAAGAATTAAGAACAAAATTCCAGATGAAGAATTAAGTAAAAGGCTTTTAGTTCATGAATATGGTCATACAATTCAGTCAATTATATTTGGACCATTATATTTAATAGTAATGGGGATTCCATCAACTTTATGGGGATTTTTACCATATTTTCAAAATAAAAGAAATAAAGGAGTTTCTTATTTTAGCTTTTTTACAGAAAAGTTTGCTAATTATTTAGGAGAAAAAGTTACAAAAGAAAAATCGATGGAAAATGCGATTATATAAATTACAATCTATCTAGGCGGTAAAAATAATGGATAAGAAAAAAATAATAAACTGGGTAATAGCAATAATAGTTGCTATTGTGTATTAACAGTAAGCATTATATTTAAGAGTTGGATTTACTCTTGGCTTATATGGGTTGCTTATGCAATTTATAGATTTGTTGTGAAATAGATAAATTACAATTTTGAGGAGAAATAGAAATGTTAGAAATAAGGCAAGAAACTAAAAAAGACTATGAAGAAGTATATAATGTAGTAAAAACAGCATTTAAAACAGCAGAGCATAGTGATGGGAATGAACAAGATTTAATAGTAGCATTAAGAAATAGCAATAATTTTATACCACAATTATCATTAGTTGCAACTCAAGACAGTAAAATAGTTGGATATATTTTATTTACAAAAATTAAAATAGGAGAATATGAAGAATTAGCATTAGCACCACTTGGAATATTACCAGAATATCAGAAAAAAGGAATAGGTAAAAAGTTAATAGAAAAAGGACATCAAATAGCAAGAGAATTAGGTTATCATTATTCTATTGTTTTGGGTAGTGAAACTTATTATTCTAAAAGTGGATATTCTCCAGCAATAAATTATGGAATAAAAGCACCATTTGAAGTACCAAACGAAAACTTTATGGCAATAAAATTAAAAAATACAGAGAAAGAAATAATTGGTATAGTAGAATATGCAAAAGAATTTGGAATATAACTACAAATTTCATAGGGCAGATAATTAAGTTGAAAATTATCTGTCCTTTATGCTATAATCGAAACATAAGATAGTAAGTTGTTATATAAGGAGGTAGAAATGATAATAAGGAGGATAAAAGGTTATAATGTTTGCAATGTAACAAAGAAAATAATAGAAAAAGAAAATTCAATAAATGAATTTGAAAAAACACTAATAGAAGAATTAAAAGAAAAAGTAAAATACTAAGGAGAAAAAAGGATGGATTTTGATAAAAAAATCGTAGAAGTTGCGAAAAAGTTTAATTATAGTGATGAATTAGTAGAAACATTAAAAAGATGTGTACCAGCAATGGCAAAAGGTAAAAGTAAATCAGAAATTGAATTACTTATAGAAACTTTAGAGAGAGTAGAAATATTTGATTTTCCTAAAACACCAAATCAACAGCAACTAGATGAAATAGAAGCAAAAAAATTAAATGGAAGAAATAAAGATGTAAAATATATTAAAGCTGACAGAGGGGAATATGGAAAGGAGATATCTCCAGGAGCATATTATTCTTTACCAGTTTTTGATGAAAACATGAATATTGTAGATAGGATTGGATATATCTATTTTACAAGACTTAGTGAATATAGTAAAGAAAAATATGGCAATCGCTTAAAAATTTATGTACAAAGTGAGAAAATATAGTATAA
>CANAUI010000018.1 GCA_947364715.1 uncultured Clostridium sp. | reverse complement strand
AAATTGGTAATTTTTATTTTCCCTTTTTTGGTAATTTTGGTATTGACTTTTATAGTTGTGCTTACTCCTGCTTCTAAATCGCCCTGAAAGCTCAAAATTCCTTTTAATCCACCAGTTGCATTAGTTTTAACACCAAATTTTGTATTTACTTCTCTATCTTTTTCTTTATTTTCCTCTTTTGTTCTTCTTTAGAGGTAGTTAATCCATTGCATATTAGTTGTTTGCACAAAAAAACAAGGTAATATTTCAACCTTGTTTTCTTATTGTTGTACATAAAATGAACCCACCTTCGAAATAAATAAAAGTTCTTTTATGTCCGTTTTGGCTGGGGTGGTAGGATTCGAACCTACGCATCGATGGGTCAGAACCATCTGCCTTACCACTTGGCTACACCCCAATATATATGTACATTATATAGTTTATCTTATTTTTTTACAAGTATTTTTATATAAATTATATATATCAACTTTGTCACCTTTTTTCAACTTTTTCAGCACATATTTTTTAACCATTATTTAGGCATAAACAGCAATAATATATTTTTTCTTTCTTTTTTTCACACTATCACTTATATCTTTAATTGTTCTGAATGTACTTTTATTTGTATATCTTGCATAATGTCTTCTATTTTATTTTTACTATCTTCATATGTTACTTTCAGCTTATAACTATGTTCTTCTTTTAAATTTTTATTAAATATTATTTCTTCTGTTTTGTTTTCTTTTAATTCTAATTTTTCACTATCTTTATATAATTGATACTGAATAGAATTATTCAAATCATTTTCTAATATTTCAATATAGTATGTTAAATCTACTTGTGATATTTCTTCTTTTAGGTTGTAATTTTTTACTTTAAATATATATTCTCCTTGTTTATTATCTTCTGTTATAATAATTTCTGAGCCTTTTTCCACTTCTAAAATTGGTTTAGCAATTTCTGTCCTATTTTTAATGCTAGTATTATATACTACTTTACCAACACTTACTCCTGAAAAAAATGTAATTGCAATCATAAATATAACACAAACCACAATCAATTCTTGCTTTTTATCTTTATGTTTTCTTTCATATTTTTTTAGATTTTTTAGTTCTAATTTTTTTATAAAATTTAAATTCAAACTTTTGCTCCTTGTATAATATATTTAGGTTTTTAAATAAGGATTTACCTATAAACCTTTATATAATCACTGTGAACTCTTATCATTCCTTCATTATATTTCATTAAGAGGAACTTGTCCTCTTAATGAATCACAAAGATTATATTCTGCTAAATATTTTATAATTTACTTTGTTTTTACATATTTCTCTATAATTTATATTTAGAGGATAAAATGTCGATTTTTATTTTTTAAAATTTTATTGACTTAAATTATCTCATATTTTATATTTTATATTTTAATTTATATATTTTCTTAAGTTATCATATTCATAATATTTTAATTCTTTTCATATTTCATAAACTATTGTGGCATAACCTGTGTTCCTTTAACATATATATCAAATGTATAATTTTCTAATTGTTTTGCATTGTTTGTATCAATTTCATCATTTTGATTAATTTCGTTTTCATTCACACCAGTTTCATATTGCCATTCCCAATTAATTGTAATTGTTCTCGTTTTATTTTCATCATTTGCATTAATTGTTCCTAACAAATCTTTTTCTAATTCTTGTATGTATGTATATTGTTTATCATCATAAATAAATTTTAAATTTTGTGGTTTTTCACTTTCGTTTAAAAATTGTATTACATAGTCTATTCCAACTTCAGACCCTGTTACATCTACAACAATATTAAAACTCCCACTAGTTCCTGGTGCTACCTTGTTATTAATTAAAGTTTCATTATTATATGTAGATAATAAATTAACATTTTGAACTACATCTTCTTTTCCATTTACTTTAAAAACCCAATTTGCTATTTCTGCAGTCCCTGTTCCTTTTACTTCTGATACATATTTTGAAAAAGTTTTACCACTAATAAAAGATATTGTAATAGCTAATACCACACATACAACTATCAATGCCATCTTCTTTTTATTCAAATAGGCATACCTCCTTTTTTTGTTTTTTTATTTTTTGGATAAATTTAGATTATTTGAAATTAAACATTAATCATAAAAAAATTATAGAAAAAAATGTAACTAAATTATAATTCCATATTATTCCATTGTCAATTATTTTTCATCATCTTTTTACTATTTTCATCGCAAAATTCGACATTAAAAAAATGTATCAGTATTTGTAAAATTCCACATTTTAACAGCTTGACTTTTTATATTTATCACTATATAATACATACATTCATATTCAAATATTTTATTTCGTAGAATTTCAAATTCCCAATAATTATTTATTTTATAAAAGGAGGGATTTTTTGAACAAAAAAGTTTTTATTATATTGCTATTTTTCATTTTCATTTTTTTAATTCCTTTTTATTATCAATTTAGTTTTTGTAAATATATTTTTAATGATTGTTTTATTTGCACAAAAATTCAAATTGATAAGAAACCATTAATAGAAGTATTAGGTATTTCAAACACCAATACTGGATATGAAAAATACGCCAATTCTACACATCTTATTTCTTTAAGAGTTAAAATTACAGAAAAAAATATTGCAATTAATAATTTTAATCGTGATACTATTCAGATTTTTATTAATAATACACATATTATTCCTTCTATAAATATAGGTTTAATTTCTAATAAAAATGGTGAAATACTTTATGATGTTATACTCTTAAATCTAACAGGTAATGGAATTTTAAGCATTGTTTTCCCTGAAGGCATTGTTGAAGATTCTTTTGGGTTGAAAAATGACTTTCAAAAATTTGATACAGGTATTTTAATTGATAATATTTCACCTAATAGCACTTGTGAAGAATTATCGACTGAAAATAATAAATCACAATATATTGTCCATTCTAACGAAAATTTAAGACCTATAAATGGTTGGGATTTTAATTATACTGATTTTTCTTTATCAAAAACATTTTCATCACCTGTTTATTATCCTATCTCAATAACAGATTATGCTGGAAATACTTCTGAAGTTTTTGTTGATATAAAACATGCAAAAAATATTATGTTGTATTATGCTAATCACAATGGTTATATAACTAAGTCTTTTGACAGTAATGGCCAAATTTCTGGTAAACAGGCTATTTTAGATTCTTCTTCTAAAAAATCTGAAAGAATTATTACTCATCTTGATGGTGATATTAAGAATGATTCTTTACAAGCTAGAGTTTTTGATTATACTTATTGGGGTGAAAATACACGTGCAATATGCAATTCTTCTAAAATTGTCTACACTTATGGATATTATCCTAGTTCTACTACTTGGATTGATATTACTAGCCGAAATAGCATACGTTTTCTAAATAAAATTTCTTTACAACTTGGTGGATATGGCCATAATGCAACTGGTAATAGCTGTTCGAATTATAAAACCCCTATTCCTAAAGAAATTGCGGAACAAAATTTATATGGTCTTTCTGGAATTGCATTAAAATTAAAAGACTGTGAAGAATACTCTATTGTTTATCAAATTTATGTTCATTCTATTGGTTGGTTAAAAACTTCTTCTGATGGTGAAGAAACAACATATGCTCATAATAAACCTTTTTCTGCTATTAGGATAAATATTGTTCCTAAATCCGAGAAATCACATTTAATGAATTATTGGAATCGAGTAATCTATACAAATTATGTTGAATAAAATTTATTATATTTTTTACATAGTATAAATGCCATAAATATTAATCTATGGCATTTATATTTTATTTTCACTTTATATTTGTAAAACCACAAAGTTTCATAGGTTTTCTATTTAGAAGATATATTAACACCTATAATACCTCCTAAAATCCCAAAAACACTTCCTGTAACTATCATAATAATAGATTGCATTGTTAACGAAAATTCCATACTAAATATACTTGAAAATAGATATAGTAAAATTATATATGTACCACCTATAATTGCTCCATTTATTAAACCATTCTTTTTTATTTTTATATTACTAATACTACTTCCTATTAAAATACTAAGTGCTGTAATAATAATGATAGTTGGATTGATTATATTTTCGGAAACATTTGTATATGTTAATATAATTGATAAAATTAATAAAAAAATTAAAGTAATAATAAAAGCAATTCCAATTCCTTTTAATATATTTATAAAATTTTTATTATTTATTTCTGAATTCCCCATAAAAAAACTTCCTTTCCTCTGTACTTTTTAGCTATTTTGCATTTTACTTTATTTAACATTATATGCTCTAATTTCTTTTTAATATATATTTATAAAAAAAAGAAATAGAACTATAATTCTATTTCTTTTTCTAGTATCTCTATCATTTTTCTGATGATTTCTTCTCTTGAAAAATTTTTTCCATATTCTTTTTTTAGTGAAGTCGCTATATTCTCTGTTTCTTCTGAAAAGACATCTTCATTAACATTAAATCCAAAACTGATTAATAAATAGTTGATTTTTTCCGATATGGTATTTATTTCACTTAATATTCCACATATCTTTTTACCATTTAGCATTAAATCATTAGGCTTTTTTATTGTTAATATTATTTGATATAACTCTTGTATTGCTTTTTGCATATATTCCGCTACTTTTATTGTTAGTCCTTCTAATTTATTAATTTTGCATGTTGGTTTTAATATAAGTGTTAAAGCAATATTTTTCCCTTCTCCTGTATACCATAGCTTTCCTTTAGTTCCAATTCCATTTGTTTGCGTTTCTGCTATTATAATTTTTCCACTTTGTTTTTCTTTTAAAGCTATTTTCTTTGCATATATATGTGTAGAAGATATTTCTTTAAAATATTCTATTTCTTTTCCTATATATTTTGTATTTGCATTTTTTATTTTTTCTAAATCCATTGTTACTCCTATTTGAAATCCTTTTTCCTTAATATTATATCTTGTGCAAATTTTGATGTTGCATAAGCATCTTCATATCATTTTTCTTCATCTATCTAATATGATTTTATTGTAGCATATTTTTGAACTAATATAAATACACAAATTACATTTTTGGTATTAATATCCAATATTCATAATAAAAATTTTATTAAAAATTTGTTTAAAATGAATTTTCGAAAGTCGTTTTACATATAATAAAAAAAGTAGTATACTATATTTAACTTAATTAAGTAACAAGTTCATTGAATAATCGAAAAGAGCTAAGTGTGTGGTATCATTTAGTTCTTTTCATTTTTTATAAAAAAAGATAATGTAGCTAAAGTGGTATGCTATTGCATTGTTCATTGAATAATCATCCTTTCGCAAAGATTCCCTTTGAAAAGGATGTTTCTATTATAATAAAAAATCTGTTAAAATACAACATACTTTAACAGATTTCCTAAAATTCACTTATTATAAAAGATAAAACTAAAAACAGTTCTAGTTATCGTTCATTACTATTATCAATGTTTTCAAAAAACTTCTTTAAATTTATTCTTCCATGATTTAAGTCAAATCCTTTTATAAATAATGAAAAAATAAAGCTAATAGAAATTAATACTATTAATACTATAAAAGCTAATTCATAAGAATTTTTACTATTGTAATAGCCTAAAACATTGAAACATTAACTATATTTCCTTGTGTTATTTTTAAAAAATAAATTCCTAAAAATACCTCTTTAAAAACACTTATAACTTTTCCTGCTAAATCAGATATAAAAAAACTTTTCCATACATTACTTTGTTCCATTTGTTTCTCCTATCTTTCTTCTATATCTTTTTCTTCTTTTCTTTTTTCTAATACATTAACTATATTTTCTGCACATTCTATAAAAGTCCTTTGTATAGCTTCATCTGTACAACCAGCAATATGTGGTGTTACAATCACATTGTTTCTTCTTTTAGCTAATAATTCTGAATATTCTCCTATGTCAATATCTAATCCTAAATAAGAATTAGGGTTTTTATCAGCAAAATCTACTAATGCCTGTACATCTGTAACTTCTGTTCTTGAAGTATTTATAAATATTACATTTTCTTTTAATAAGCTAACTTTCTCTCTTGATATTAAATTTCTAGTTTGCTCAGTTAATGGTACACTTACATTTACAATATCCGAATTTTGTAATAATTCTTCAAATCCTACAAATTGTACTCCTTTTTCTGTTAAATCTATATGATTATCAGGATGTGCAGTATAACATAGTATTGGCATTTGAAATACACTAGCTATATCTACTACTTTTTTAGATATATTTCCTGCACCTATTAAGCCTATCGTTTTTCCTGTTATATCATTCGGTTTACTACTTAAAAACTTTTTATTTCCTTTTCCATCTATAACTAACTCATTAGCTTCTTGTATTCTTTTACTTGCATCTAATATTAAAGCAAAAATATGCTCTGCAACTGATGTTGTGTTAGCTAATGGGCAATTAACAATATTGATAAAATCTGATTGCAAACATTCTTTATCTATATGATCTAATCCTATTGATAGTGTTCCAATAATTTTTGGACTTCTTATATCACTAATCATATCTTTCGTTAATCTTTCTTTAACTCCTATTATTAGAATGTCATATATTCGTAATAACTCTTTTAATTCCTCTTTTGTTGGAGAATTTTCTCCACTCCATACATCAACACTTATGTTTTTTTCTTTTAATATTTTGACTGCTTGTCTATTTATACTTTTTGATACACTACATGCTTTTAACATTTCTATTATTTTAGATAATGTAACCATATTTTACTCCTTTTTCTTAATTTAAATACTTTCCCAAAAATAATATAAAATATTTTTATCAGCATCATAAACACCTATTTCGTAACCTGTTGCATTTTCTTTTGTAACATTTTTCTTTTTATTTTCATCACTTGTCCTACATACTAATTCATAATGATAATATCCGTTTTTAATGTCAAGAACTTCCTTGTTATATTCAAAATCATCTAATTTATCATCATCTATCCTATCTTTACTCCATTTTGAACTTTGTCCTAATGTTTCTATTATTTCTTTTCCTTTTTCTTCTGTGAATTTATATACATAGTAATCTCTCCCATCATATTGTAGACCGCCTCTTACACTATATATTTCTCTTTCACTGTAATCCTTTACTTTTACATCTAAAATTGTACTATAATCACTATGTGTACTATGAAGATAATTTTCTAAATAATATAATTTTGCATTTTTCATATCAAGTATAGCATATATTCCATTTTTATGATAATAATATAAATCCTCTCTATCAAGTTCTACTGTTTCATTATTAATTTTTTCATAAAATTTCAGCATAACATACTCATAAAATTTATCTTTACTCCAAGAAAAATTATTTTCTAACTTATTTCTTATTTTATCTTTATCTCTAAGGATATTTAATTTATATACCCTGTATATTTCAAAAAAACCTTCTTCATATACTGTGTAATAATCTATATTATATGTATTTAATTCTAATCCTAATTTTTGATAATCATTGTCTACTTTAAAAAATGATTTTAATATAAAAATATATGTAAATAATAATATAATAATTATTATTAATGCTATTAGTCCAATAGTTTTTACTATTTCCACTTTTTTCAATATTAACACCTTCTTGTTAAAACTTAAAATTCTCCTTCTTTTGTGTTAAATTTTATTTTAATATTGTATGTTTTTATTACTCCATATTCACTTGATACAACTCCAAAGTTATTTAAAGTAGTAGAAAGAATATCTGTAATTATATCTTCACTATCTGCATATTCTTTTAAATCCTTAAAATCAGTAAAATCATATGTATCAACTATTTCAATCTCAAAATTCCATTTTTCTTCTTTATCTTTTTTAGCTTTTACAAACATTGTAGCATCATGTAGTGCATAAAGCAAATCACTTTTTTCAAAGCGCATTAAAACATCTTCTTTTGGTGCATTCTCATTTACAATAAATTCATCTTTACCTTCGCCATATATTTTTATTAATTTTTTCATTCTATCTTTAAATGCTTCACTATCTATAATTGATTGGATTGTTTCATTGTCCTCTATAATCATATCACTTGGCTCTTTTCCAAATATCGATAATGAATTAGTTAGTAACCTAGCAGAAAGTTTTTTATTTGTTAATATTCCTCCCACAACGACTACTTGCCAAAAAGTATATTGCATTGAATAGAAAACAGCATATGATATTGGATTTGATTTTTTAGTTACATCAAATATAAAACTCATGCTCTTTATGAAATTTTCTGCAATTTTTTCATCTACTTCTTCCCAATTTATATTTTGGAACTCTTTTATAAGTTCATCAAATTTTTGTGCATAATTAAATAATTTATATATGCCATTTAATGTAAAAGAGATTGTGTCTACTATATTTTTTGAAAATACTGATATATTATTTATATCATTTTTGATTTTATTCTTTATATCATCTAAAAAATTATAATTCATTCTATTCAAATAATTTAGGGCTATGTACTTTTGCGTTAGTGCATATTTTTTCCTTTTACTAAGAAAAAATTTATGATTTTTCCAAGCAATTATAGTACATAAATATAATTCTTTATTCCATACTATTCTAGGTGGTTTTGAAAATTCTAATAGTCCATATAGGTTGTCTAAACATCCTCTGCCAAACATTGCATATTTGTAATCATATGGTTTGTTGCATAATATACATCTTTTTTCATTCATATACATTTCCTCTTTTCTCTTTATTATTAATTTTTATTTGTTATTTAATTTCCACATTATCATAGGGTGTTCTTTTATTCTTTCTATAATTTCCTTATCATCAAATAATAATTCTGGTTCATAAATTCCTTTTTGAAATTTATCATAAAATTGTTTTGTATTATCATCTATAATTAAAATATCTTTTAAATACTCTCTAACAGCTTGTTTCATCTCATCCACATTACTTTTTTTCGGATTTCTATCTTTTAATGTTGGTAATAATTTTGTTTTTATATCTTGTCTTTCTAATTTTTCTATTCTTTCAATATTCATGTCTTCAAGTTTATAATTATTAACTGCAATATATTCTAACATAAAACATTTCTTTAATAATTGCTTTTCTTCTTTATCAAACAAATCATATTTACTTAAAATATATACATCAAATAAATCTCTTGCTGTAGTTCTACTTAATAATGCACAAAGTTTTGTAGCATAAATTTCTATTGGATGAATACAATGAATTTCTAATTGCTTGTCCTCAAAAATGTCTGTAGCTATGTTTAATTGTTTTGTTTCTAAAATATGTACTCTATTCATATAGTTTATTTCTATTTTTATATTATCAACATTACCTCTTATGTCTTCATATTCAGCAACAATAGAATCTAAAGCATATACATTTTTAGATTTTTCTATATTAATTTTATAATTATTAGCATTTAAATACTGGACTATTAAATTATGTATATTTTCTCTTTCTTTTATCATTTCATCTTTTGATAAATTTTCAGTTAAATCCAAATCAATATCAACTGATAATCTTGGAAAATTAAATACTGCTGTATTGATAGCTGTACCACCTTTTAACGCTAATAACTTACTTAATTTTTGGTGATTATTTATCCATTTTAAAATATTTAATAATCTTTCTACTTTTTCTAATGTTGATTTTATAAATCCTGTTTTACTTGAAATTTCTTCTTATATTTTTTATAATTTTCTACCAATGTAAAGTCTTCCCTCTAGTTAAAAATATTTCTGGAACTACTAAATTCCATTTACTTACATACTTATTTTTATTTCTTTTGGTTTCATTATCAAAATAGTAAGTTCTTTCATTTATATTTTTTCTACATTCTTCTATTACTTTTTCATCTACTCCAAAACCATCATTTAAAAGTTCAAGCATGAAACCTACTTTTGCATATAGCTTTTGAGAATTATAATATTTTAAATATTCTAATATCTTCTCTCCATCTAATTTCCCCATTAATTCTAAACATAAGAATAGTTCTTCATCTCCACCTGCAAGTTCTGTTTTATCTATACAATCTATCACTGTTCTCTCTTTATCTGTAACTCTTACTTTTCCTTTTTGTATTATTCCAAAATCGTATCTGCTATTAACAAATGTATAATCGTAACCTTCAAATTCAAAATCTTCAAATCTTTTTTTACTTGAAACATATACTACATAAAACATTTGATTTTTTACTCCATAATAGTCAAATGCTGAATGATATGATATATATGAATCATCTTTTATTTTTGAAGCTATCATATATTGATCTGCTATTACACTTTTAAATTCTATATTACAAACAGCATATAGGTTGTGCTTTATTCTCTTTATATAATTAAACAATAATAAATTTCTTATTAAACTTTTAGCTGTATTTATATTTCCAGTTAACTCACATACATCTTGTAAATTAAATACTTTTAATTCTATTATTCTTTCATAATTTTTCATGTTTCTCATCCTTTTTATTACTTTTGTAGTAAAAGTATTATTTTTTTGATACTTTTATTACAATTCTAATAACATTATAATATACTTTAATTATGAAATCAAGTATTTTTGAAATTTTCTTATCATTTCCATATCAAAAGTATTTGTTTTTCAATACTTTTATTGCAATTTTAATAACATTATTCTATTTTCAAAAGTTATTTTTCTTTCACAAAATAACTTTTATATATTTTTCATTACTATTGAAAAAACAAAATTTGCGACACATTCGTTTTTACGATTTAATACATTCTTGTGCTAGTTTATTATTAGCAAGGAATATTCCTATGAAAGCTATTCAATAGTGGCTAGGTCCTTCTAACTATTATACTACTGCAAATTTATATACACATTTAGAAAGTAATATTAAAAATGTTTCTGCTAATGTTTTAGCAAATGCAATTAGTTTTGCATAAAAATAAAAAAATTATCATATTTAAACCCACTTGTCGAAAATAAGTTTAATTAGATAATTCTTTAAATTGGCTGGGCTGGCTAGATTCGAACTAGCGCATGGTAGAGTCAAAGTCTACTGCCTTACCGCTTGGCTACAGCCCAATATATATATGGGGTGGAAGATGGGACTCGAACCCACGGTCTCCAGTGCCACAAACTGGCGCGTTAACCAACTACGCTACATCCACCATAGTTCACGTGCACCTTTATTAGCACATTTTCTATTTTAACCTATTTCCACCCCTCTTGTCAACTATTTTGTGAATTTTTATTATTTTTTCCAAATTTTTTTTTATTATTCATTCTAAAATTAGTTTTTCAATACATTATATAGCTATTTTTAAGTACTTTTATTTTGTCTTAATATATTTATTATTGCACATTTGTCATACTACTTGGGTCTATTCCATATTGTTTATAAATCCATGACATATAATCAAATGGTACTAATATTTTAGGTAACCCATAATCGATTCCATTTGTTTCTACCCTAATTGATGTAATAACTGGTGGGTTTACTGGTGTACTTACTTCTTTATTTCCTGTTGTTTCTGCATCATCTGCTGTTTTTACTTCAACACCTTCTATCTGATGTACAAATTCTATTCCTTCTATTACTTTTCCAAAAGATGTATATTGACCATTTAGTGCTGTATTTTCTGCTGTCATGATAAAAAATTGAGAACTTCCTGAATTATATGATTCTTCTGTTAATGATGAAGAATAATTGGTATAATCAGACCTTGCCATTGCTACAACACCTTCTTCAAATTTCAACTTGTTATTTACATTATTTGCAATAAATTCTCCTTTTATTGTATATTCTGTATCATCCCCATCATCTTTTAAATCACTTGTTGTTGCTATTCCTGTTCCATCACCTTTTTTGTCTCCTCCTTGAATCATAAAATCTTTTACAATTCTATGAAATGTTAATCCATCATAAAAACCTCTATTAGCTAATGCAACAAAGTTTGCTACTGTTTCTGGTGCATATTCTGGGTACAATTCAATTTTTATAGTTCCAACATCTTTTACTTCCATTGTAGCAACTGGTCTTTTAACATCTATTGTTGATTTTTTGTAATATCCATAACCAATAACTCCTATTAAAACAATTAAAATAATTAAAGCAATTATCCATATACTATTTTTAAATTTTTCCATTTACTTCACTTTTCCTTTCTTTTTTAACTAAATGATTATGACTAAATTTTTTATTAGAATTCCATTTTCTTGTATCTTTATTTTTGTTTGATATAATTAAAATTGATTTTAAGGTTTAAATCATATTATCAAAAATAAATTGTTCTTGCATTCTTTTTAGTGATTGTTTAATTGTCCTAGCCCTAACTTCTCCTATACCTTCTACTTCATCTAAACTTTCAATATCTGCTGCCAATATATGTTGAAATGATTTAAAGCAATCTACTAAATTTTCTACAATGTTGTTTGGCATTCTTGGTACTTTGTTTAAAATTCTATATCCTTTTGGATATACTGCAACTTCATCATAATTATCAAAATATTCATATCCTAATAATTTTGCTATAAATGATTCTTTTAATAGTTCTTCATATTCTAAATCTTTTAGTTCTTCTAAAATTTGCTCTGGAGTTTTTTTCTTTTTTACTACATAATCTTTTAGAATTAAACTTTCTTCTTTTTCAAGTCCACCTATTAATTCATCTAATTGCATTTTTACTAGTCTTCCATCATCTCCAAGTTCATAAATCTGTCTTTGTATTTCTTCTACAATTCTCATAACCATTTCTGCTCTTTGGATAGCAAGTACAACATTTTGTAATGTTACTATATCATTAAATTCATATTCATTCAATATATTTAATTTATTATCAAATACTTTTTTATATTTTTCTAGTGTTTGAATTGCTTGATTTGCCTTATTTAATACAACATCTGTATCTTCCAAAACATATCTATCATTACCTTTAAAAACAGTTATGATATTTCTTCTTTGTGAAATACTAATAACTAACTCTCCTGTTTGTTTAGCTGTCCTTTCTGCTGTTCTATGTCTTGTCCCTGTTTCTGTTGTTTGTATTTCATGTTCTGGAATTAATTGTGCATTGGCATATAATATTTTTTTCATATCTCCACTTAAAATAATCGCTCCATCCATTTTTGCCAATTCATACAATTTTGATGATGTATATTCTTCATTAATTACAAATCCTCCATCAACAATTTCTTTTATTACTTCATTATTATCTGTAATTAATAATAGTGCTCCTGTCTTTGCCCTTAATATATTTTCCAAACCATCTCTTATTGGTGTCCCTGGAGCTATTAATTTTAAAACAGATGTAATATTTTCTTCTTTTACCTTTTTCAAAATTAATCTCCCTTCTCCATTATTATGCAATTATTTTAATCCAATTTTTTTCATTGCTTCATTAATATTGCTGACACTTATTATATCTAATTTATATTGTTCTTTCAAGTCTTTTTTGTTAGATTTTGGAATAATACAACTCTTAAATCCCAATTTTTCTGCTTCTTTCAACCTTTTATCAATTACATTAATTCTTCTTACTTCTCCTGTTAGGCCAACTTCTCCAATAATTACCATATCTTTTGGAATTGGTATATTTTTAAAATTTGAAACTACTGCCATCATCATTCCTAAGTCAATAGATGGCTCATTTACTCTTATACCTCCTACTAAATTCAGATAAATATCTTGTCCTCCTAACATAATACCTGCTCTTTTTTCTAAAACTGCAATTAATAATGCTAATCTGTTATAATCTGTTCCATTTGCCGTTCTTTTTGGAAATCCAAAAATACTTTGTGTTGTTAAAGCTTGTAACTCTATTAAAATTGCTCTTGTTCCTTCTATACTTGTTACAATACAAGAGCCTGCTGGGTTATCTTCTCTCTCAGAAATCAGAATATCTGATGGATTTGTAATTTCACACATTCCTTCTTCATTCATCTCAAACATACCAATTTCATTTGTTGAACCAAATCTATTTTTAACTCCTCTTAATACCCTATAAGAAAAGTATCGTTCACCTTCTAAATATAACACTGTATCTACCATATGTTCTAAAACTCTTGGACCTGCAATATTCCCTTCTTTTGTCACATGTCCTATAATAATTGTAGTAATTGCTTTAGACTTACATACTCTCATAACCTGTGAAGTAATTTCTCTTACTTGACTAACACTTCCAGCTACTGCTGAAATTTCTTCTGAATACATAGTTTGAATTGAATCAATAATTACAAGTTTTGGATTCATTTCTATAATTGCTTGATTTACAACATCAATATCTGTTTCCCCTAAAAATAGAATATCATCATTATTAATACCTAATCTATCAGCTCTCATTTTAATTTGTTCTGCTGATTCTTCTCCTGAAACATATAAAACCTTTCCTTCTCCTTTTACTTTGTCACATATTTGTAAAATCAAAGTAGATTTTCCAATTCCAGGCTCTCCTCCAAGTAATACAAGAGAGCCTTTTACAAGACCACCACCTAATACTCTATCTAATTCTCCAAAACCAGTTGAAGTTCTTAAAGTTTCTTTAGCTTCATAAGAATTTAATTTTTGTGGTTTATTTTCACTTTTTGTTAAATCCTTGTGAATACCTGATTTTGTTTCTACTATTTTTTGCTCATAAAATGTATTCCAACTATTACAAGCTGGACATTTTCCAAGCCATTTACTAGACTCATTTCCACATTCACTACATACAAAAATTGTTTTACTTTTTGCCATTTTTACCTAGCCTTTCATTTTTTATTTTCAATTTACAATAATATATTCCTCTTCTGCACCTACACATTGTAATGTTATTATTTTATTTTCTAAATTTTCTTTAGTTTTGTAATGTGCTAATATATAGTTTTTAGTATGTCCTTGCCATATATCATTTTTTTCTTCTTCAAAAAGAACTTCAACTTTTTTTCCTATATATTTTTCATTATATTTTTTTTCATTTTCATTAGATAATTCTATCAGTTTTTTACTTCTTTCTTCTTTTTTATTACCATCAATTTGATTTGGCATAACTGATGCTTTAGTTCCTTTTCTTGGTGAATATTTAAATACATGCATTTTATAAAATTTTATTTCTTCTAAAAACTTATATGTTTTTTTAAATTCTTCTTCACTTTCTCCTGGAAATCCTACAATAATATCTGTTGTTAATATTGCATCTTCAAATGTGTGTCTTAACAGTTTTGTGATTTTTATAAATTGCTCTGTAGTATATCTTCTATTCATTCTTTTTAGTGTTTCATCACAACCACTTTGTAATGATAAATGAAATTGATGACATATTTTGGTTAATTTTTCTAATCTGCTAACAAATTCTTCTGTTATTAATAGAGGTTCTATAGAGCCTAATCTAATTCTTTCAATTCCTTTTATCTCATTTATTTCTTCTAATAAGTCTATTAGTAAATATTCTTGTTTAAAATCCTTCCCATATGAGGCAATATGAATTCCAGTAATAACAATCTCTTTTATTCCTTCTTTAGCTATTTTGCAAATTTCAGATAAAATATGTTCTGGTTTTCTACTTCTTACTCTTCCTCTTGCATAAGGAATAATGCAGTAAGAACAAAAACGGTCACAACCATCTTGTATTTTGATAACTGCTCTTGTCTTTTCTGTAAATGTAATGTCACCAAATTCTATAAACTCTTTTTGTTTCATAATATCTTGTGTTTGTATTTTTGAAATTTGGCTTTTTATGTATTTTTCAACATGTTCTACAATTTCTTTTTTCTCGTTATTTCCTAATACTAAGTCAATTTCTTCTATATCTTCTAATTCTTTTTTTGATACTTGTGCATAACAACCACAAGCAACAACAATTGCTTCTTCATTTATTTCTTTTACTCTTCTTAACATTTGTCTTGATTTTCTGTCTGACATATTTGTTACTGTACAAGTATTTACAATATATATGTCTGCTTTTTTTACATACTCTACAACTTCATATCCTTTTTCTATAAATTGTTGTGTCATTGCATTTGTTTCATATTGATTTACTTTACAACCGTAATGTAATAAATGCTACTGTTTTCATATTTATCTCATTCCTTTCTTAGAGTACAAACTACTGATTGAAAACCTTTTCTCATTCTTATAATACTTCATCTATTATGACATATCTTTCTAGTATTTTCAAGAATAGTTATTAATATATTATATTTAAAATTTGTTAAATTGGAATGAAAGGTAAGCGGGAATCATTTAAAATTAACCATTATATTGTAACATTTAGATTACTAAAAGTGACAAAAAGTTAACAAAAGGTGACAAAATTCCAATTGAAATTGGTAGAAAGCAAATAAACACTAATGTATAATTAATTTATCAACAGGAAAAGTCAAAAAAATTATAAAATAGGGGGATTTAAAATTATGAAAAATAAGGGGATATTAATAGCTATTATATGTTTAGTTATTATATGTTTAATTACATTAGTTATATTTGTATCAAATGAAAAGAAAAAGATGTTCATTTTTGTGAACATCTTTTTTTATCTTGGAGTTTTTCCTTCTAACACATCTAAATTATCCAATGCTTTTCCTGTACCTAAAGCTACACATGATACAGTATCTTGTGCAATCATAACATTAATTCCTGTTTTTTCTTGTAACAATTTGTCTAATCCGTCTACTAAGCAACCTCCACCTGTCATATAAATTCCTTTATCACTAATATCTGCTGACAACTCTGGTGGTGTTCTTTCTAATACAGAATGTACAGCATCTACAATCATCATTGCTGGTTCTATTAGTGCTTCTAACATTTCACTAGAATTAACTGTTATTGTTTTTGGAAGTCCTGTTACTAAATCTCTACCTCTTATATCCATTTCTGTATCTTGTATTTTAGGATATACACAACCAATGTTTACTTTTAAATCTTCTGCTGTTCTTTCTCCTATCATTATATTATATTTTTTCTTAATATATTTTACTATATATTCATCAAATTTATCTCCTGCTACTTTTAAAGAAGTATTTACAACTGAGCCTCCTAATGATATTACAGCAATATCAGTTGTTCCTCCTCCAATATCAACTACCATATTTCCACATGGTTTTGATATATCAATCCCAGCACCAATTGCTGCAGCAATTGGCTCTTCTATTAAATATACTTTTCTTGCGCCTGCTTGTGTAGCTGCATCTATAACTGCTTTTTTTTCTACCTCTGTTACTTGTGAAGGGATACATATCATAATTCTTGGTGCAAAAATAAATTTACCACAAACTTTATTTATAAAATGTTTTAACATTTTTTCTGTAACAGTATAGTCTGATATTACACCATCTCTTAATGGTCTTGTTGCAACAATATTTCCTGGAGTTCTTCCTAACATTCTTCTAGCTTCTTGTCCTACTGCTAAAACCTCTCCTGTAATATTATTTACAGCAACAACAGAAGGCTCTCTTAATACAATTCCCTTCCCTTTTACATATACAACTACAGTTGCAGTTCCTAAATCAATTCCTACATCTTGTCCAAAACCAAAATTAAACATTTACATATCTTCCCTTCTTAATATCTATACATATTTTCCTTATTACATTTTTGTTACAATTATATTACAATATTATTATTTTTTCAACCACTTTTTGTAAAATTGTTTTACAATAACAAAAACACAAATTAAAACAACTAAAATAATAATAATATTGTAGTATATATTATAAAATTAAAAACTTTTTTGTCATTCATTCTCCTGTTTCTTTATTTTTTGAAATCCTAAATCATAAATATTCTCAAATTTACAGTATTGAAAGATATTCAAATTATCCATATAATTTCTTATATATATGATAATCTCTCCATATTTTTCTTACATAATTATTTGTTTCTTTATATGGTATTTTTTCAATATCTGCTCCATCTTCTTGTATAATTTTCTTTTCTATCCAATTATTTACAGTACCAATTCCTGCATTATATGCAGCTAATGCTAATTGTATATTTCCATATTGTTTTAATAATGTTGATAAATATTTTGTTCCGATATTTATATTATTATCAATATCTAATAACTCTTTTGTTATATTTTCTGCATCAATATCTATTTGACTTTTGTTTGCAACATCAATTGCTGTTTCTTCTACTATTTGCATTAACCCAATTGCTTTTTTATTAGAAATTGCTTTATTATCAAAATTACTTTCTGCTTTTATAACTGCATATATTAAATTTTCTTCTACGCCATATTCTTCTGCATAGACTGATATAACTTCACTATATGTTTTAGGATATAACATCTTTAATAATTTATCTTTAAACATTAAAATTAATATGGATACTACAAATATTATAAAAACTGTACTTATTATAATTTTATATTTTCTGTTTTTTGACAAGATTTCCTCTCCTTCTCAATTTTTATCTTTATTTTTTTGTGTTTTCTATTTTTTATCTTTATTTTTTGTATCTTCTATATTCTCTAGTTATTGATAAAAATTATTTACAATCATACCAATTTTTCGCTTCTGATATCTCTGCTACAAGTGGTATGTTTAATTGAATTGCAGACTCCATCTCTTTTTCCATAATATCCTTTATTTCTTCTTTTTCACTTTCTGGAGCTTCAATCATCATTTCATCATGTACCTGAAGAATAATTTTAGATTGTAATCCTCTTCTATTTAATTCTTTGTTTACATTAATCATCGCTATTTTCATAATATCAGCTGCTGTTCCTTGAATTGGAGTATTCATTGCTACTCTATTTCCAAATTGTCTTACCATATAATTTTTAGAATTTAATTCTGGAACATATCTTCTTCTATGAAATAAAGTTTCTACATATCCTTTTTCTTTTGCCTTTTCAATAATATTCTCCATAAATTCTTTTATTCCTGCATACTCTTCTAAATATTCATCAATATATTGTTTTGCTATTTTCCTAGAAATTCCTAGTTGTTCTGCTAATCCAAAATCACTAATACCATAGACAATTCCAAAGTTTACAGCTTTTGCATTACTTCTTTGTTCTTTTGTTACTTCATCTATTGATATTTTAAAAACTTTTGAAGCTGCTTGCTTATGAATATCTTCATCATTTTTAAAAGCTTCTATCATGTGTTTATCTTCTGAAATATGTGCTAATACTCTTAATTCTATTTGTGAATAGTCTGCATCAATATATACTTTTCCTTCTTCTGGTTTAAATACTTTTCTTACTTGTTTTCCCAATTCAAATCTAGTAGGAATATTTTGTAAATTTGGCTCTGTTGAACTGATTCTTCCTGTAGCTGTTATTGTTTGATGAAAAAATGAATGAATCCTTTTTGTCTTAGGATTAATAAATGGTTTTAATCCTTCTACATATGTAGAATTTAATTTCATTAATTGTCTATATTCTAATATTTTTTCAATAATAGGATTTTCTTTTTTTAATTTTTCTAAGACTTCTACATCTGTGGAATATCCATTTTTTGTTTTTTTAACAACTGGTAGTTGCATTTTTTCAAAAAGTATTTCTCCTAATTGTTTTGTCGAATTAATATTAAATTCTTCGCCTGCCATTTCATGTATTATTTTTGTTAATATTTCAATTTGTGAAGTTAATTCTTTTCCAAAGTTATTTAATTCTTGTTCATCCACATATATTCCATTCCATTGCATATTTGATAGAACTTCTACTGTTGGCATATCAATATTTATATATAAATCCATACTATTAGTTTCTTTTAATTTTTGTAAAATAATTGTATTTATTTTTTCAATGACATATGCATACAACATATATTTTTCTGGAAGTTTTTTGTCATTTTCCATATCATTTGTTTCAAATAAAGTCATTTGTTTTTGAGTATCTTTTTCTTCTCCTATATATTCTTCTATGTCCAATTCTAAATATTGCATTGCTAAATTTTTAAGTTCTAATTTATTATTGGTTGGATTTAAAATATATGCTCCTATAGATATATCATTTTCGATTCCTTCTAAATCAATTCCCACTTGTTTTAATAAAATATATACTTTTGTTAAATTTATACTTGTCTTTTTTATTTCTTTATCTTCAAATAAATCTTTTAGTTTTAGTATTTCTTCTTGATTTAATTTTATATAATAAGATTCTTGAGTTTGTACATTATACAGTGAAATTCCTGTTATTTTTTCTTTTATGATATTTTCTGGTATTTCATCTAATTCTGTTTGTAAATAAAATATCATACTTTTTTGTTCTTTTATGATATTTATAATTTCTTCTATTGATTTTTCTTTCATATTAAATTCTATTTTATATTTTTCATCTTCGTTTTTCTCACTGCTTAATCCAAATCGTTCAATATATCTATTAAAATTTAATTCTTTGAATAATTTTAATACGTCTTCCTTATTCCATTCTTCTACTTTAAATTCTTCTAAAGTATCTTCAATTGGTACTTCTAAATTAATTGTTCCTAATGTCCTAGATAATTGTGCTATTTCTTTATTTTCTTTAATCTTTTCTCTTTGTTTTCCTTTTAAATCATCTTCATCTTTTTCTATTTTGTCATATAAATTGTCAATAGAACTATATTTTTGAATTAATGATAAAGCTGTTTTTTCTCCAATTCCTCGGACACCTGGTATATTATCTGATGTATCACCTTGTAGACCTTTTACTTCAATTAATTGTTTTGGTTCTATTCCATAAGTTTCTATAATTTTATTTCTATCAAATAAATCAGTTTCTGTTTTTCCACCTTTTGTTCTAGGAATTCGAATAGTTACATGCTCTGTAGCTAATTGAAAAGTATCTCTATCTCCTGATAATATAGTAACATTAAGTCCTTGCTCTTCTCCATATCTGGAAAGTGTTCCTAAAATATCATCTGCTTCATATCCTTCTTTTTCTACAATGTCTATATTCATAGCTCTTAAAATTTCTTTAATTAAAGGCATTTGGTCTGCTAATTCTTCTGGCATTCCTTTTCGATTTGCTTTATATCCTTCATATAATTTATGTCTTGCTGTTGGTGCTTTTAGGTCAAAAGCAACTGCCATATATTTAGGGTTAATATCTTCTATTAATTTAAATAAGATTGCTAAAAATCCATATACTGCATTTGTATATTTTCCATCTCTTGTTGTTAACATTTTACTTCCCATTATTCCATAAAATGCTCTATTCATAATACTATTTCCATCTATTAAAACAAAGTTATCCATTCTTAAATATCCTTCCTTTTTTTACTTGTCCTAAGCTCAAACAAATATATACACCTAACAACATAAAAAATGTAAATGGTGTTCCATTTCTCCACCCTTCTCCATTGAATAAGAAAACACTATTAGCAAATTGGCTAATTAATGCTATTTGTATTACAATTTGTATTACTCTTTTTCTTTGCCACATTATTAGTGGAAATAACCACATAATATACCATGGTTGGAAATTGGTAATTAACAAAAACAAAAATGCCATTAAAAAATATTCTACTTTTCTCAATTCTTCTCTAAATTTTATTTGTTTTTTATATAATAATGTTAAACAAGTAAAGAAATAGATAATAATAAATGAAATCAGAAATACATTATTTATACTAGAAATCAAATTTGGTATATCAAAATATTCCATTAATATAATATAAAAGTTTTTAGTGAATTTTTGCTGTTGTGTTATAATTCCATTTAATACTTGTATATCTTTTATATACAGTACATATGTAATAGCTACTATAAGTAAAAACAGCATACCATATAAAAGGCATTTTTTCAATCTTTCCCAAGTTTTTTTCTCTCTAAAATAATATATTATTATAAATGGTAACAATAAAATTGCAAAATATTTTATTGCAGTTGCTAATGCTAAAAATACAATACTAATAATTATATTTTTCTTTTTTAATAAAAAATATATAGATGTTAATATACATGTTATAACATATATATCATTATGCACATTTGCAATTCCTTCTATATACATATATGGATTTAACCCATATAATAATACAAATAGCCTTTTTCCTGTTAATTTATAAATAACATAACAGTTGACTAAATGAATTACCATATTTAATAATTTAAATATTAATAATGCAATATCAATATTCCCAAAAGAAATCCCTGCAACAATTTTACATATAAATGTCCATATAGGTCCATATATAACTGTTGTATCTCTCCAGTCATTTTCATATCCTTTTGCTAATACTGTATCTTGTTCTAAATATTTGCTATTTCCATCATTTTCTACAAATTCTTTAATTGTTACATAATATGGATTTTGTCCATATTTGCTATCTAATCTACCTATTCCCAAATAATAAAATATATCAGAACTTAAAAATGGTATTACTACTACAAAGATTAATGAAATAATTGCTATATACATATATATTTGCTTATTGGTTTTAAATAATTTATTTCTATTTTTTAAAATAAAAAAGTATAATATTGTTAATATTGTTAGTATCAGTATATATAATATAGTTTGTTCAACTCTGTTTGTATTATTTAAGCAAAATTTAAAATATTCATTAAAATTTAGTATTGTTCCATTTTCTAATAGGTATTTTATAGATGGTATTGCAAATGCAATAACTGCTATTACAAAAAATATTAAAATTATTTTTTTTGAATTAATAAATTCTATTATCTTTTCTTTCATTTTTAACCTCATTCCTTTGCCAAGGCACATACCATCAACTTAGTTTTGCTTTAATTCTGAAACTTTGATTTATGTTTTTTCATGCTCTTGTTTTACTCTTTCACATCTTTTAATAAAACGACTACTAGCTATAGCTGCTTTAGTACCTTCCATGACAGCAACTGCTCTTGAATTATATTTTCCATCTCCAACATCTTGTAACCCTGTGCATCCTCTATCTCTAAGATATTGATCAAGATTATTCTTTTTTATTTCTTCTATATCTTCCTCTGGAATAGTCCATGAGTTACTTTTGCCAAATGAATATAAATTTTGTTCTTGACTATAGATACATATAACTTGTTCACTAGCATATAAATTGGTTACTTTTCCATCTATAATTACTTTATTCATATCATCTATACCAGCTTCACAGCTAACATAATAATTAATACCTATTCCTTGTTCTCTAATTTTTTTTTCGTATTTTTTTCTAATATTATTTATTCTGTTATAAGCACCTTGATATGTATCATTTCCAAAGGGTTGCTCTGGCACTCCTGATTCTGCCTTGCCAGAATAAATTTTAATTTCAAATTGTTCTTCTGGAAAATACTGCAAAAAAGCTTCTCTTATTCCATCTATTTTATCTTTTGATGTAGTTGCAATTATCAAATTTATTTTCTCTTTTTCCATAAAATACATTCCTTTCCATTGCGATATTTGGTTACTATCTTCCATCATATGGATCATTATCCCAATCACGTTCCATTTCCTTAAATGGAATAAATTTTGAGTTTTGTTTTTCATCAAATCGCTGAAAAATCTCACTTGGCTTATCTTTTGTCACATCAATTATATAAGAAATATTATTGATATTTACGAGTAAACAACGTGTATATCTAGTTCCTATGCCAGGCTCATTTTCAACCTCTTTCCATAATTTTTTTCGAAATCTAATACCAATTTTTGTATCTATAATCTCCTTTAAATATTCATATATTCCAGCAGAATCGAGATTATAATCCTCCTTTAATATTTGCACTGTATATTGCAAAAAAATTATATCATCTAAATCTGTACTATTATTTGTTGTTGCAAATTTTTCATCATCTCCATTACAGTCTGCATTTAATTTTTCTCTTTTTTTCTGAATATGATCTTTTGCACTTTTACTTCTGTCATTGTTAAATTTTTTTATTATTGTTCCAAATTTATCAGATGAATCTTCCAAAATTTTAATTCCTTCTAATGTCAATCCAGTTTTTATTCTTGTAAGATCTTTTATTTGTGTAAAATCATCTAAATCAAGTGATACATAATACTCATCACAACATACACCTACAAAATAATGAGTATTAATCTCATCCCAGATAATACATACATCATATTTTTCAGAATAACCAGAAAGCTTAATAATCTCATCAATAGATTTTGCAAGTATTCTAGAAATTTCAAAACAATTTCTTCTATTATGTTTCTGTCTATTTTTCTTCCAAGTAGAATCAGTTTCTCTTCCATATGCATCTGGTAAAAAGAAAGTCTCATAATCACTCTTTTTTATATATGATAGAACATTATCATCATAAGTATAATCTTCACATAATCTTTGATATATTTCTAATATTTTTTCTTCATTACTAATGTTTCTTTTGGCTACATCTGTAATAAATAGCTTTAATTCGTCTGGTATTACCCATTCCTCAGCATCTATTCCTACAACTATATCATTTGCTGTTCCAGATACACGGTATGCTTGCTCTGGATTTGAATCCAATATAATAGTAGGTTTCCTTTTTAAATTATCAGTTAGTAACTCATTTAATTTACCCAGTCTATTAAAATTCAAATGCAATTCTCCTTTCTAAATTATCCACCATAATATTTATATTGATTTTCTGATGAATTAAATATAAATAAATTTTTATCCAAATCATCTAAATTTATAATAGATAAATCTTTATTTATGCTATCTAACAAATATGTTTTGTTATTAAATTCAAAGTACAAGCATCTTTCATATCTTTTTTCACTAGCATTATTATCTTCTTTCCAAATTTTCACAATTTCAACACCAGATTCTTCAATCAAAAATCTTATATATTCAAAAAATCCTTGTGAATCAATATTATATTTATTTATTGCTTTAATTGACTCGTTAATATATATAATAAAATCTTTATCTCTTAGATGTCGTTTTGCTTCTTCAATTTCTTTTAGTTCAACTAATCTATCTTTGTTAAATTTATCAACTGCCTTTTTAAAAAGTTCATTTTCGTCTCTTAAAATATGTATTCCTTTAATAGTTAGTCCCATTTTTAATCTTGTAAGATCTTTTACATTATTAAAATCATCTAAATCTAAGATTATACTATAATTTTTTCCTGTTAAAGCTACAACATAGTGAGTATTTTCTATATCACCAAGCATAAATGCTTCTAATTCACTACTTTCACTAATTAATATATTTATTGCTTTAGCATAAAATCTTGAAAATTCATAACAAATTCTTCTGTTGTGATTTTTTCTTTTTTCTATCCAGTCTTGTCCTACAACACGCCCATACCAATCTGCAGTAATATATTTAATGTTTGTTTGATTACTTTCATCTCTTTTAAAAAAATATAAAACATTTGCATCATATATATAATTCATACATATAAACTCATATACCTTAATAATTTTTTCTTCTAAATTAAGAGATTTAATTTTCAATAAAGTATTAACAAATTCTTTAATTCCCCCCTCTATTTCCCACTTTACTTTATCATATTCTATCCAATTTTCTTTAAGTTTTCTTTTTGGTTCCAAAATTATTTTATAAGTTCCGTCTAAATTTTGACATACTTCATCATAAAATTTATATATATATCTATCTTCCATCTTATATTTCTCCTAATTATATTTTATTATTATATTATCATCTTTAGGGTCGATTTTCCCCTTTCTAATCAAATTGTCATACATGTTTTTTTCAATCAATTTTTGATATGTTTCTTCTAATTTTTCTTCCTTTACACCTACATTAATTAATACTTTTATAGCGATTTCTTTTCTTATTTTAAAAAATAATGATTCATCTTCTAAAAATTCTTTTATTTTTTCATTTCTTTTACAATCTTCTTTTTTGCTTCTTTTTAGTCGTAACATAGCTTCATTCATAATTTTTATAATAACAAACTTGTCCATTTTTAACCTCCTTTTTATCATCTTTTTAGTTATTTGCAAAACTAAAAAGCCTTAGCAAATTATAACTTTAAAATCTTATTTTAAATCACAAATAAATTTAAATTCTTCTTAATTAGCACTTTTCAATTTTTGTGGTTATTAATTATACCCTTCTTATTTTTTGTAATCTTTTAAAAATAATAATTGTGTAGTCTTTAATTATTTATATTCACTTACTTTTTTTGCATGTATGTACCTATCTTCCTCTGCAATAAATTATTATGACCACAATCTTTTTATAAAATTTATTATTTTTTGAAAAATACTTTCTTTATATTCTATTATAGTAATTTGTTCTTCCTGTCTTTTATTTTCTTTCACTGTATAACATCTTTTCTTAAATACTAAATCAGCATTATATTTTTGTCTCAATTCATTTTGATATATTAATTCATTTTGTCTTAATATATTATTTATCTTTTCTTTTTGAGTATTTGTTGCAAAATATCTTTTAAACAATCCTATTATTAGAGAATTAGTTTCTCTTAATACTTTTTGTTCACTCAAGCTTTGTGAAACATCATAGGTAAATTCATATGTTCTATCTTTATTATTTTCTAAAAATTCTATAACATCTTTAGGTATTTTATTTAATTCTTTTTTTGGGATATGCTTCAAAATTTCACACACTTCTGTATAAGATTTTTTATCTGTTATAGTCATTATTTTACTTCTCCTTTTTTTGGTACCTCTTCTTCTGTTTTAAATATATTATCACTTTGTTCACTTTTCCTTGTGCCGTGCTTGTAATGCCTGCTTAACTAACTCATTCATTGAAATATTTCTACTGTTAAATTGTGCTATTTTATCTTTCGCCTGATTTAATGGTTCAAATCCTTCTTTAACCATTTCACTCAAAACTTCTTTATATATTTCAACATTTTTAGAATCACAAATATTAAATGAATATTTAACAGTATTAAAATTAAATAACTGCTCTAACACATTATCTAGCTTATCCCAAAAAGTTCCTTCATAATTAGGTGAAAAGTACACATCTTGATATTTCTCGAAAAATTCTTTTATTTTCAATTTGCTTTCATCTGTCACATTTTCTAATTCACTTGTCTTATTAAATATTTCCCTTTTTTTATCCATATGTTGTCTTGCTTTTAAATATTGTGTAGCCTCTGTTGATTCTAGTATTAATTCATATGATTCTAAGTCTTTGGTATCTTTTAAAATTCTTAATTTTGAAAATGGCAATTCTCCAATTTGTTCTATATATCCTCCTATAACTTTTTTCAAAACACCTTGATACTGAGATGGCATATATCCTGGTATTTCTTCAACATTTTGTATATTTAATACTTCACATAATGCTTTTTCTTCATCTAATGTATTTAATGCTTCTTCCATATACAATCCTTTTATATCTTTTTCAATTATTGTATGATTTTCTTTATCAACCTCATAAGTAAAAGTAGCTGTACCAATATGAGAAGTAAAATCTCCATTTTCATTTTGAACATATTCACCTTTTTGAGAAGCCCATCCATGGCCTATTTCATGAATTAAATGTGATAAATTTATTGTTGTTTTATAAATATCTTTTTCTTTTATGGCAATCGCTTAAAAATTTGTGTTAATACCTAGTATTATGAAATGCTAG
>CANAUI010000017.1 GCA_947364715.1 uncultured Clostridium sp. | reverse complement strand
AAAGGGATTAATCAATTAAATAGATTAATATTTCTATATAATTGATTATACGAGATACTGATGATATATTTTATAGCTGATACGCATTTTAATCATACAAATATAATTAAATATTGCAATAGACCATTTAATAATTCAATAGAAATGAATGAATATATAATTCAAAGGTGGAATTCTGTTGTTAAAAACGATGATACAGTATATCATTTAGGTGATGTAGGATTTGGTTTATTACAAGAAGGCAAAAGTTTGGTTGAAAGATTGAATGGAACAAAAATACTACTTAGAGGAAATCATGACTTTAAAATTGGTGTAAATACATGGAAAGAAATAGGTTTTTCAGAAGTGTATAAAAAGAAGATTGTTTTAGATAATTTACTTCTAACACATGCACCAACCGAAGAAGTAGGAGAAAATCAAATTAATATTTTTGGGCATATACATGATAAACTACTTGATAAAAGGTTTGATAAGAAAAATCATATATGTGTTTCTTGTGATGTGATTGACTATACACCTATAAGTATAGAAATGATTGCTGAAAAATAGTAAATAAAGAATACGAAAAAGGATATTTGGATCCATATAGACCTGAACGCAATACTGAATTTAATATAGAGAAGATGCGACAATTGGATAGAAAAATATATAATATATAATAAAAATTAAAAATCATTATAAAAGGCTACACAAAAAGAAAAAAATGTGTTAATATATACAAGTAAGATTTGTATATACAAATTGTAATTGTACAAGTCATATTTTTGAAGAGAATCTTTGGAGTAAATTTGGTACAATGACTTTCAAAAAAAACGCAAACCCGCATAACTTCGATAGAATAAAGATTCTATAAAATATATAAATAAAATACAGAAAACACAGATAGCTGTAAGAAGAATATAAAGGAGGAATTAACCATGTCAGGACATTCAAAGTGGCATAACATACAAGCAAAGAAAGGAAAAGCAGATGCAGCAAGAGGAAAAATTTTCACAAAATTAGGAAGAGAATTACTAATAGCAGTAAAAGAGGGAGGACCAGACCCAGCAGGAAACTCAAAATTAAAAAATGTTATTGCAAAATGTAAATCAGCAAACATGCCAAATGATACAATTAATAATGCAATTAAAAAAGCATCAACAAGTAATGAAAACTATGAAGAAATAGTATATGAAGGATATGGACCAAACGGAGTAGCTGTAATAGTAGAGGCCTCAACAGACAACAAAAATAGAACAGCAGCAGATGTAAGACATGTTTTTGATAAAGCAGGAGGAAATTTAGGAACAACAGGATGTGTATCATATATGTTTAATAAAAAAGGAGTTATTGTTATCGAAAAAGAAACAACATCTATGAGTGAAGATGATTTAATGATGTTAGCATTAGAAGCAGGAGCAGAAGATTTTGTATCAGAAGAAGAAATATATCAAATTACAACAGACCCATCAACATTTACAGCTGTTCGTGAAAAATTAGAAGAAGCAGAATTAGAATTTTTAGAAGCAGAAGTACAAATGGTACCAACCACTACTGTAGAATTAGATGAAAAAGGAACAGAAAAAATGGAAAGACTAATTGAAAGATTAGAAGACTTAGATGATGTTGCAAATATTTATCATAACTGGGAAGAATAGTATTTTAATAGATAAATGACAGTATAATACAGTTATTTATCTATTTCTGTTATAAAATACTAAGTAAGAAAGGAAAGAAATTTTATGAAACCAAAGAAAAATAGAATAATGTTAATAGTTATTATTTTACTGATTATAATTGTACTTTTAGGAAGTATAATAGCATATTTATATTTTTTTACAGACATATTTAAAAGTAATAAGCAGTTATTTTTTAAATATGCTTCACAAATTCTTCAAAGTGAAGAAGGTTTTATAGATAATCAATTAATACAATATTTTCAAAAAAAGAACAGTAATAGTTATGAAAATAATGGAAAAATAACATTTGGAATATCTGATGCTGGTATTGAACAAAAATTGAAATTAGTAAATAATTTTAATATTAGTTTTTCAGGAAAAGAAGACCCTAATAATTTAAAATCAGAAAAGGAAATTAGCCTTAATTATTCTGATGATGTCAAATTTCCATTAACATATAGAAAAATAAACACTATAACAGGACTTCAAACAAAATATATTGGGAGTAATTTTGTAGCTATTAGAAATGATGAGAAAAACTCTAATTTAAAAAATATAAATAATATATTAAATTTAGAAAATATAGAACTTTCTAATGAAGAAATACAATATTTAAAAACGACTTATTTTGATAAAATATTAAATACATTAGAAGATAATAAATTTTCTACCTTAACAGAAGGTGACTTAAAAGGATATAGACTAACATTAACAAATGAAGACTTCAGAAATATATTGATTAAAATCTCAAATATATTAAAATCAGATACTAATACAACTAACAAGTTAAGCGAAATGTTACCAAATATAGAAATTGATATATTATTAGATGATTTAATAGAAAATATTAAAAACTTAGAATTGAATGATAATGTAGAAATTACTGTATATACTGCACAAGGTAATCTTAGTAAAATACACATGGGAATGATAGGAAATACAGTAACAATAAAGAAAGATAGCAATGGTCAAGATACAATATATACAATAAATTTAAATATTGGAGAACAAGATATAAGTACTATATTTACTGCAAAATATGCTGGATTAAATTCAGATAATGTGAATGAAACTTATGAACTAATACTAGAAAAAGTGTATAAAGAAACAAATATAGACGAAGAAACTAAAAACACACAAGATGAATTAACTGTTTCAGACAAAAAAGAAACAATAGATAAAATATCAGAAAATAAAACAATTAATTATACATATAAAGTTACAAACAATGTGCAATTTAAAAATGAGGTAAAAATAGAATCACTAACAGAAGAAAATGCAGTTATCCTAAATGACAAAGATAGTGAATATGTTACAAATTTAATAAATATTATACAAAAAAGATTGGTAGATGTAAATAAAGTACAAATGGAAGATTTAGGAGTATCAGAAAATGAAAATCCGATTCAATATTTAATACCAGCATTTTTAGTAGAAAATTTAACAAATGTAGAAATAGATGAAGAAGCTGTAAATACATTTAATGCAAAATTTGAATTATATCAAAGTACAAATACAAAAGGAGCAACTGTAAAAGGACTATTAACAACCATTCAAAATAATAATGAAACAGAAGGAAAAAATAAAATAAAAGAAATTAATATGGATGGAGAAGAATATGAAGTAACAGAGCAAGATATAGCATTTCTAAAAAGTAGTATTAATGTAGATGATATATATAGAGTAGAATTTGAAAAAGATATTGATACAGGATTAATTTATAGGGCAGTTATTAATAAACGTTAAAGATTTATTATGTTTCATTGTTTTTTAATAAAAGTAAGAATTACAAAGTAAAAATGTAAGTCTTACTTTTTTGTTATATATTAGGAAAGTCATACTGACTTTTCTAATATATAAAACACATTGCACACAAATTTATTTCATAAATTTGGCGCACGAACAAATTAACGGAAAGCCAAAGAAGAAATTTAAAATTAGTTAAAATATTAAGGCTTTCCGATTTGTTCTATTATAGAAAGTTCTCCGAACTTCCTATAATATAAAGCATTCCACTATAGAAAATTAGTAATAAATAAAATAGTAACAGCATATATATAGTATAAGGGTATTTATAAATAGATATACCTAAAAATATATTATATAAGGAGAAGATATGGAAAAGCTTTTGGAAATTGTTAAGTTTTTTCCTATGAATTTATCAACCATTTTATACAATACAATTATTTCTGATAATAAAGTAAAAGATGAATTACAAGAAATTAGAATTAGAATTGACAGACCATTAATTTTAAAGCTTAGAGACAAAGAATTAATTGTAGAATACAAGATTTCACAAAATGAAATTTTACAAATTGTAGAAAGATTATGTGAAAATTCTATTTATGCATATAAAAAGCAATTATGTGAAGGATATATTACTATAAGAGGAGGACATAGGGTAGGGATAACAGGAACAGCAGTTATAGAAAATGGAGAAATTATTAATATTAAATATATAACTAGTTTGAATTTTAGAATTGCTAGAGAAGTTCCAAATTGTAGTAATAAAATTATAGGACAAGTTATTGATATTAAAAATAAAAATATATTTAATACATTAATTGTTTCACCACCAGGAAAAGGAAAAACAACAATTTTAAGAGATTTGATTAAAAACTTAAGTAATGGAATAAATGGGATAAATTTTAAAGGAAAGACATGTGGGGTAGTTGATGAAAGAGGAGAAATTTCAGCTATGTATAGAGGGGTACCACAAAATGATGTTGGTATTAGAACAGATATTATTGATAATGTGTCAAAAGCAAAAGGGATAAAAATATTAATTAGAACAATGGCACCAGAAATTATTGCTTGTGATGAAATTGGAGGAAATGAAGATATACAAGCTATAGAAGATGCTATGTTATCAGGTGTAAAAGGAGTGTTTACTATGCATGGGAAAAATATAGAAGATGTTCATAGTAACCAATTGGTAAAAAAATTAATTGATAAAAAAATTATTGAAAAAATTATTTTTATTTAGTTCTAAAATAAAAAAAGATGAATATATTATATAATAAAAATAATGCAAAGGACAAGGTGTATAATATGCAAATGATTAAATGTTTTATGCTTTTATTAATATTTATATCTTCAAGTTTAATAGGGAGATTTATTGCAAAAAAATATACATATAGATTAGAAGAATTAGAAGAAATGAAAAATGTCTTAAATATTTTTAAGTCAAAAATCAGATTTACATATGAGCCTATTCCAGAAATATTTAGAGAAATAGGAAAACAAACAAAACAAAATATAGGAGAAATCTTTGAAAAAGCTGGGACATATATGCAAAATTTTAGTGCAGGAGAAGCTTGGGAAAAAGCAGTACAAACAAGTCAGACAAATCTTACAAATGAAGATATACATGTTTTATTAATGCTTTCTAAAATGTTAGGACAAACAGATATAGAAGGGCAAATTAGTCAAATAGAAATTACGGAGAATTTTTTAGAAAAACAAATCAAAGAAGCACAGCAAGAAAAAAATAAAAATGAAAAATTATATCGTAAGCTTGGAACTACCATAGGATTAGTAATAATTATTATTTTAATATAGGAAAATATATTTTACATAAAATTGCTTTGCAATTTTCGTAAGCTAATAGAGACGAGACATGATGAAAGTAATCTGAAAAGGAGAAAATGATAATGGATATAAATTTGTTATTTAGGATAGCTGCAATTGGGATATTAGTTGCTGTTTTACATCAAGTATTGGTAAGAGCAGGAAGAGAGGACCAAGCTATGATGACCACTTTGGCAGGCTTAATTATTGTTCTGACAATGGTAATAAGGGAGATTAGTGATTTATTTGATACAGTAAGAACTATATTTCAATTATGAAATTTAAGACTATCCCTAAAATTTAAAATTTACAAAGGATATGTTTATGGAAATTATTAGAATTATTGGAATTGGATTAATTGCATTGATTATTATCATATTGTTAAAACAATACAAACCAGAATTTGCAATATATATTAGTTTGTTAACAGGAGCACTTATCTTACTTTTATTAACAGACCAATTATCAGGAATTGTAAATCTAATACAATCAATAGCAGGAAAAGCTAATATAAATAGTCAATTTTTATCTTTATTAATTAAAATAACAGGAATCGCATTTCTTTCAGAATTTGCAGTTAGTATATGTAAAGATTCTGGAGAAGGAGCTATTGCCAGTAAGATAGAGTTAGGAAGTAAAATTATTATCATTTCTATGTCTATACCTATCATATCTAGTTTACTAGAAATTATATTACAAATTTTGCCATAGATTTTTAATAAATTAGTTCTTGAAATTTATAAGGAGTTAAAGTGAAAAAAATTATTTATATTTTTATATTATTCATAATCCTGTTAAATCTTACAATGCCAACTGTTAGTGCAAATGAAGAAGAGACCTTAAATGAGCAACAGAAAGAATTTGGAATTAGTGAATTTATAGAACAAGCAGATGAATATACAGGTGAATTTTTTGAGGATTTTGATATGAATACTATTCTTGAAGATGCAATAAAAGGAGAAGTAGATAATCAAATATTATTTAAAAAGGTACTTAGTTTATTTGGAGGAGAATTGATAGATGGTTTAACAGTATTAGGAAGTATATTAGCAATAGTAGTTATACATAGTATATTAAAATCTGTTAGTGAAAGTTTAGAAAATGATACTATTTCAAAACTAATTTACTATGTCCAATACATATTAATTATTACAATCATTATGATGAATTTTTCAGATATTGTACAAGTTGTAAAAGATACTTGTAATAACTTGATTGGTTTTATGAATATATTAATTCCATTACTAATTTCGTTGATGCTTTACACAGGAAGTATTACAACTAGTGGTGTATTAGAGCCAATCATATTATTCTTAATTAATTTTATAGGAAATATCATACAAAATATTATTATTCCAATTGTACTAATTTTTACAAGTCTAATTGTAATATCTAAAATTTCGGACAATGTACAAATAGATAAACTATCAAAATTCTTAAAATCAGGAGTCGTGTGGTTTTTTGGGATTGTTCTTACTATTTTTGTGGCAGTTATTTCATTGGAAGGAACACTTTCAAGTAGTGTTGATGGAATTACTGCTAAAACAACAAAAGCAGTTGTTAGTTCAGCAATACCTGTAGTAGGAAAAATACTAGGAGATGCAGTAGATACAGTTTTAGGTTGTGGAATTATTTTAAAAAACGCAGTAGGGATTATTGGAATTATTGTTGTAATAGGAATTTGTATCATCCCTATTTTGAAATTAGGTATTTTCACAATGTCATATAAGTTAATGTCAGCAATTTGTGAGCCAATAGCAGATAAAAATATTACAAGTTTATTAGAGCAAATAGGGGATGTATATAAGATTTTTCTAGCAATTTTATGTTCTGTGTCTGTAATGCTAATTATTGGTACAGCTTTAGTTGTTAAAATATCCAATACAGGAATGATGTATAGATAGGGGAATTTATGATAGAGTTTTTAAGTAATTGGGCAAAAAGCTTAGGACTAGCCATTATTATCATATCTATTTTGGAAATGTTATTACCAAATAATAAAACAAAAAAATATGTAAGAATGGTATTTGGTATATATATTATATTAAACATTATATCACCATTTATCAATAATAAAGATATATTAGATGTAAGTTCTTACAATTTTAATGAATATATTGATGATTATACAAGCAAACAAACAAGTGAAAAAGAAAGTTCTGTAAATAATAGAATACAAACAATTTATATTGAAGAATTAGAAAAAGATATAACTAGAAAAATAGAAAGATTAGGATATCAAGTAACAACTTGTAATATATATGCAACTTTATCTAGTAAAAATGAAGAAAATTATATAGAAGAAATTGTTTTAACAGTTGAAAAAAATGAAAATCAAGAAGATATGTTGGTAAATAATCAACAAGAAAATGATAAAAAACAAGAGCAAACCATTGAAAATAAATTGGTAAAAGAAATACAAAAAATAAAACCAGTAAATACAACTATTGGAAAAACAGATAAAACTAATAAAAAGCAAGAACAAAATAAACAAAATTTAGCTAATAGTGATGTGCAGAAGATAAAAAAATTCTTAAGAGAAGAATATGGAGTTGAGGAAACATGTTTAAAGATAAATTAAAAGAATTGATAAATACAGAAGAGGGAAATAAAAATACTAAAAAGAAAATAGAAAACTTAGTATTTTTTGTTATCATATTAATTATTACAATAGTTATTATAAATATTATATGGAATGATGACAAGAAAAGTAGTAATGAAAAAGAAGTACAAAATAATACTTCAAAACAACTAGCAAATAATAATACAAATTCATTAGCAGTATCAAGTAATAGTACAAATGAATTAGAAATAAAATTAGAAGAAATTTTGTCAAAAATTCAAGGAGTAGGAGAAGTAAATGTATTTATCAATTATTCAGAATCTAAAGAAATTATTCCCATGTATAATGAAAATACCCAAACTAGTAATACAGAAGAAACAGACACATCAGGAGGAATAAGAAAAATAGAAGAAAAAGATTTACACAAAGAAATTATATATGAAGAAAATGGTGGAGAAAAAACAATTATTACACAAAAAGTAATAGAACCTCAAATAGAAGGAGCTATAATTACTGCTAAAGGAGCAGGAAGTGCAGAGGTAAAAACAAGTATTATCCAGGCAGTAGAAGCAGTAACAGGGTTAGCAACCCACAAAATACAAGTATTTAAAATGGATTAATAGAACAAAAGAGGCATGATTAAAATTTTATGACCTTTTATATAAAAAAGATATCGAAAGATAAGCTTAAAAAATTAAGATAGGAAGGTAAGTATATGAAAATAATGAATGGATTGTTAAAGAAAAATCAAGTAATAATTTATGTTATTGCTTTAATGTTAGTAACTGCTGGATATTTAAATTATACTACAAACACAACAGAAGAAGTATCAGTACAAACATCTATGGAAATGGAAGCAAATGATGATATGCAAATTGCAGATATTGGTGATGCCACATTAGTAAATAGTGAACCAGTTAATGAAAATGAAATATCAGAAGGTAAAACAGAAAATTTGCAAGAAGATAAAATCAATGAAGATAAAGATGCAAATATAACTCAAAATTCTAATATAACAGAAAATAATACAACAACACAAACAGTTGCAACAGTAACAAAAGATGAATATTTTACAAAATCAAAATTAGAAAGAGATACAATGTTTTCACAAATGATAGAAAGTTATGAAAATGTGCTAAATAGTAATAATAGTTTAGAAATACAAAAACAAACTGCTACAGAAGAAATAAAAAAAATTAATGATACCAAAAATAGTATTATGATATGTGAGAATTTAATTAGTACAAAAGGCTTTGCAAATAATATTGTTTTTGTAAATGGTGATAGTATTAGTGTAATTATTGGTATAGAACAATTACAACAAGAAGAAGTTGCACAAATACAAAATATTATTTCTAGAGAATTAAACGCAGAAATTGCAAATATACATATATCTACAAAGTAAACTTTCCATAAAGTTTAACATGTGCTATAATGTTATCAGGAGAGTGATAACATGCAAAAAATACTTATAGTAGAAGATGAAAAGAAAATAAGAGAAGAACTAAAATTTTTTTTAAGCAAAAACGGATTTGAGGTAATAGCATTAGAAAAATTTGATAATACAATACAAGATATATTAAATGAAAATGTGGATTTAGTATTATTAGATATAAATTTACCATATACAGATGGGGAATTTATATGTAAAGAAATAAGAAAAACATCAGATGTACCAATTATAATGGTAACAAGTAGAGATAATGAAATAGATGAATTAATGAGCTTAAACTACGGTGCAGACCAATATGTAACCAAACCATATAATATACAAATTTTACTTGCAAAAATAAATGGATTATTAAAAAGAAATCAAAAGCAAGAAAAAGATATACAAAAAATTGATTGTAATGGTTTTTATTTAAATATACCAGAAAGAGTAATTGAAAAGGAAGATACAAAACTTGAATTAACAAAAAATGAATATAACATATTATATTATTTAAGTATGAATAAAGAAAAAGTTGTATCAAGAGATGATATAATGGACTACTTATGGGAAAGTCAAGAATTTATTGATGATAATACTTTAAGTGTAAATATTAAAAGATTAAGAAATAAATTAGAAGAAATAGGATTTATAGATAAAATAGAAACTAGGAGAGGTCAAGGTTATTTGTTGAAATGAAATTAAGTAGTTTTATAAAAGAAAAAGTATTATTAATTTGTTTAATTATATTAGGAATATTAATGATAGAAACTTTGTTACTAATGTATGAAATACATATTATAATTAGGATTATGGTTGGAATTATACCAATTATTTTGGTAGTAATAGCTCTTTTAGTTGAATATTATAAAAAAACTTTTTTTTACAATAATGTTAAAAAAAGTATGCAAGAATTAGAACAGAAATATCTAATATCAGAAATAATAGAACTACCAGATTTTGTAGAAGGAAAAATACTAAAAGAACTAATGCAAGATGCAGGAAAATCAATGCTTGAAAATGTGAATTATTATAAAAATTTACAAGAAGATTACAAAGAATATATAGAACTTTGGATTCATGAGGTTAAAATACCAATTGCAACTAGTAAATTAATCATAGAAAATAATAAAGACTTGACCCGACATAACAACCAAAGATTGCAGTTGGGTACCCCAGAAACTAGTTGCTTACGTAATAAAAATGATATAATTAGAAGTATAGATGAAGAGTTAGACAAGATAGAAAATTATACAGAACAAGCATTGTTTTATGCTAGAAGTAATGCTGTAGAAAAAGACTATATTATTAATAAAACAAATCTAAAAGAAATTGTGAATACTGCAATATTAAAAAATAAAACAACTTTATTAAATGGTAAAGTATCATTAGAACTAACAAATTTAAAACCAGAAGAAATATATACAGATAGCAAATGGGCTACATTTATAATAAGTCAGATTATACAAAATGCTATTAAATATTCTAAAAAAGAAGATAAGAAAATAGAAATTTCTTCAAAAACAAAAAATGATAAAGTAGTTTTATATATAAAAGATAATGGAATAGGAATTAAAAAAGGAGAAATTACAAGAGTATTTGAAAGAGGATTTACAGGAGAAAATGGAAGAATTATAGGGCAAAAATCGACTGGTATTGGTCTTTATTTATGTAAAAAATTATGTGATAAGTTAGGTATAGGAATTGAATTGAATTCACAAAAACAAGAAGGAACAGAAGTAAAGATAATCTTTCCAAAAAATAGTTATACAATTTTTTAATAACTTCATGGTGCTGTATAAAAACAAATTAAAATTTATAAATTTTATAGACAAATTTAAAAGAATATTGTAGAATAATTACCATAGGAAATGATGATAAACAGATGTGGTTTTGCCACCAGTTTTTACGAGTCTTCGTAGGAGAGGTGGTGATGTTTATGGTTAAAGTGATACTATTTTTAATATTATCCTTAATGTTTTCTTTAACATTAAACGTTGCCTTGACAGCAGTTCTATACAAGAACTGGGTCGATAAGCAACTACATAAATAAAAAAAGCTCACATCTGTACTTTGACGAGTAGATGTGAGTTAACTCTATTCGGCAAAACCACGTTTGTGGATTTGTCATTTCCTATATTTATTATAATCTATTTATAAGTAAAAAGTCAATAAATACATAAAATTTTTTAACTGAAAAATACTTTGAAGAACAAAATGCCTATTAATTAAATGGGCATTTTTTCTTATCTTACAAAAATGTAAGGTAAATGTAAGATAAATCGATATGAAATATAAAGAAAATGATTTATAATAATGCTAGATTGAAAGGAGTTTTATTTATGGAAAAAGTATTAGAAGTAAAAAACATTGAAAAATACTATGGAAACAAATCAAATTTAACAAAGGCAATAGATAATATTAGTTTTCAAGTAGAAGAAGGAGAATTTGTTGGAATAATGGGTGCAAGTGGAAGTGGAAAAACTACTCTTTTAAACTGTATTTCTACAATTGACAGGGTAACAGCAGGAAATATAATTATTAATAACCAAGATATTACAAAATTAAAAGGAAACAAATTAAATAAATTTAGGAGAGAAGAACTAGGATTTATATTTCAAGACTTTAATTTGCTTGACACATTAACAGCTTATGAAAATATAGCTTTAGCATTAACCATACAAAAAATAAATACAAAAGAAATAGATAAAAAAGTAAAAGAAGTGGCAGAGAAATTAGGAATAACAGATATTTTAAACAAATATCCATATCAAGTATCAGGAGGGCAAAAACAAAGAATTGCATCAGCAAGAGCTATAATAACAAATCCTAAAATGATACTTGCAGATGAGCCAACTGGTGCATTAGATTCTAAATCAGCAAGACAATTACTAGAAAGTTTTGAATTATTAAACAAGAAGCTAAAAAGTACTATATTAATGGTTACACATGATGCTTTTACAGCAAGTTATGCAGATAGAATTATCTTTATTAAAGATGGAAAAATCTTTAATGAATTAATCAAAGGAAATGATACAAGAAAACAATTCTTTGAAAAAATAATAGAGGTGCAAACACTTCTTGGAGGTGATTTAAATGATGTTATTTAAATTATCTGTTAAAAATATAAAAAAGAGTTTTAAAGATTATGCAATATATTTTTTAACATTAGTATTAGGTGTTGCAATATTTTACATGTTTAACTCTTTAGATAGTCAACAAGCAATGCTAGATGTATCAAACTCAACAAGAGAAATTATAAAATTAATGATATCAATGCTTGGATTTGTATCAGTATTTGTTGCGGTAGTATTAGGTTTATTAATTGTATATGCAAATAATTTCTTAATTAATCGAAGAAAAAGAGAATTTGGAATATATATGACACTTGGGATGGGAAAAAGACAAATTTCAAGAATTATATTACTTGAAACAATATTAGTAGGTATTTTATCATTAATAGCAGGACTTGTAATAGGAATATTTGCCTCACAATTTATGTCAATTTTAGTTGGAAAATTATTTGAAGCGAATATGAGCAAATTTGAATTTGTATTTTCAAAATCAGCATGTATTCAAACTTGTATCTATTTTGCAGTAATGTATATAGCAGTAATGATTTTTAATACAATTTCAATATCAAGATATAAACTAATTAATTTACTAACAGCAATAAAGAAAAACGAAACAGTAAAAATAAAAAATCCTATAATTTCAATAATAGTATTTTTACTAGCATCAGCATTACTAGGATACTGTTATTGGAAAGTAACAGGTGGAATACAGACACTTACAACAGCAGATAAAATATTGCCAATCATTTTAATGGGAATTGTTGGTACAATTGCAATATTTTGGTCTTTATCTGGATTTATATTAAGAATAGTACAAACAAGAAAGAAAACATATTTAAAAGGGACAAATATGTTTGTGTTAAGACAATTAAATAATAAAATTAATACAACAGTTGTTAGTATGAGTGTAATATGTTTAATGTTATTTATGACAATTAGTATATTATCTAGTAGTTTAGCTTTAAGAAATACAATGAATGAAGATTTAAAAGAAATGACACCAGTAGATATAAATTTGGATAAAACAGCTAATTTACCAGAAAAATATTTAAGTTATGGAACTTATGGTAAAGAACTAATATCAACTGAAGAGGCAAGAGAAGATTCAAAATATCCAATATCTTATACATTAGAACAAAATGGTTATGATATGAAAAATTTAAAAGATATTACAGAAATAATTATATATGCAACAAATGAATTAACATTAGAAACAAGCTTAGGAAACTATTTTCAAGAGGCTAAAAAAATATTTCCTATGATTTTATATGGTATACCAGAGGAAACTGTAAAAATATCAGATTATAATAAAATAGCACGATTATATGGAATGAAAGAATATATGCTAAATGATAATGAATATGTAGTGCTTTGTGATTATGATAATATGGCAAGTATAAGAAATGAAGCATTAAAAAATAATAAAACAATTACGATAAATGGAGAAAACTATTATTCAAAATATGATGAGTGCCAAGAGGGATTTATTTATATGTCTACAAGTCATATGAATACAGGAATTATATTAGTACCAGACAGTTGTAAATTAAAAGATGAGTGGAAAGAAAAGCACTTTCTTGCAGGTAACTATAATGTAAAAACAGATGAAGAAAAAGAAGAAATAGAAAAAACAATTACAGTTAACAATTCAACAGTAATTAAAAATATAATTGATAAAGGGATTAACTTAGATGGAATGACTAAAATATCACTTGTAGAATCAAGTTTAGGATTGACAACAATTGTATTATTTATATCTATTTATTTAGGAGTAGTATTTTTAATAGCTAGTTCAGCAATTTTAGCATTAAAACAATTAACAGAAAGTTCTGATAATAAACAAAGATATATTATTTTAAGAAAAATTGGTTGTGATGAAAAAATGATTAATCAAGCATTATTTAGACAAATAGCAATATTTTTCATGTTACCATTAATATTTGCAATTATACATTCTATATTTGGAATTCAATTTGTAATGGAAATGATGTCAACATTAGCAAGCCCAGAACAACTAATGCCATCTACAATAGCAACAGTAATTGTTATTGGAGTAGTATATGGATTATATTTCTTAGCAACTTATTTTGGAAGCAAAAATATCATTAGAGAAGAATAGCTTAGTGTACTTTTAAGATACTGTTTCAAAACTTCATAAAATCCTAGACTTTTTCCTATACTTGTGATAATATATTATACAATAAACAACATACAAGGAGGAATAAGAATTTGAACAATAAATTTTATGTAACAACACCAATTTATTATCCAAGTGGAAAATTTCATATAGGGACAGCCTATACAACTGTATTAGCAGATACAATAAAAAGATATCATCAATTAAAAGATGAAGAAACATATATGCTTACAGGAACAGATGAACATGGACAAAAAATTCAGGAAATAGCAGAAAAAAACAATCAATTACCAAAAGAATATGTTGATGAAATGGCTGAACAAGCAAAAAAATTATGGGCAAAAATGGAAATTCATTATGATGACTTTATTCAAACAACAGAAGAAAGACATACAAAAATTGTTCAAAAAATATTTGATAAATTAATGAATCAAGGTGACATATATAAAGGAGAGTATGAAGGTTGGTATTGTGTACCATGTGAAACATATTTCACACAAACTCAATTAATAGATGGAAAATGTCCAGATTGTGGTAGAGAAGTAAAAATAATGAAAGAAGAATCATACTTTTTTAACATGAAAAAATATGTAGATAGATTAGTAAAATATTATGATGAACATCCTGATTTTATTAAACCTGCATTTAGAAAAAACGAAATGATTAATAATTTCATTAAACCAGGTTTAGAGGATTTATGTATTACAAGAACTAGTTTTGATTGGGGTATTAAAGTATTAAAAGATTCAAAACATATTATTTATGTATGGTTAGATGCATTAACTAATTATTTAACAGCTTTAGGATATATGTCTGAAGATGATACATTATTTAAAAAATACTGGCCAGCAGATTTACAAATTGTTGGGAAAGATATTGCTAGATTTCATTTAATTTATTGGCCTATATTTTTGATGGCATTAGATTTGCCATTACCAAAAACTATTTTAGTTCACAACTGGATTATGATGAAAGATGGCAAAATGTCTAAATCAAAAGGAAATGTTATTTATCCAGAAACATTAATTGATAGATATGGTTTAGACCCAACAAGATATTTCTTACTTAGAGAAATGCCTGTTTCTCAAGATGGAATCTTTTCACCAGGGGCATTTGTAGAAAGATATAATTTTGATTTATGTAATGACTTAAGTAATTTATTAAATAGAACTGTATCTATGATAAATAAATATTTTGAAGGAAATGTTCCAGAATATATAGGAACACCAAATGCTGTAGATAAAGAATTAGAGACATATGCAACAGAAAAAATACAAGCATTTGAAAAAAAATTAAATGAGTATGAAATAGCAAATGCACTACAAGAAATATGGGAGCTTATTGCAAGAACTAATAAATATATTGATGAAACTATGCCATGGACTTTGGCAAAAGAAGAAAGAATAGAAGAATTAAAATCTGCAATGTATCATTTAGTTGAAAATTTAAGAAAAATTGCAATTTTAATAAAACCATTTATGACAGATACAGCAAATAATATTTTAAGACAAATTGGCATAAAAGATATTGATAGTATTAGATGGAATGATATATATGTTTATGACACTCTAAAAGATATGAAAGTAATTGAAAAAGGAGAGCCTATTTTCATGAGATTAAATGTAGAAGAAGAAGTTGAATATTTAAAATCTGTTATGAAAAAATAAACAACTTTATATAATTATTAACAGCAAATCAAGAAATTTATTTCTTGGTTTGCTGTTAGCTGTTAATTTTAATAATAATTAGTGATAGTTCACAGTCGATAATTATATAAATTTGTCAAAGTTTTTCTATTTATATACTATTTTTTGACAAAATGGTATATAATATAAACGATAATTAAAAATAACAAATATAACTAGAAATTTATAGGAAGTAAAAAATGAAGGAAGAAAATAATATGTCTTTAGTGCCTACAAAATTTAGATTTACCACAAAAGAAAAAATATTAATGATTGTTATTATAGTACTAATGATTGTAGGAATTATTGTTACATGGATGAATTATGTAACAATAAAAAAAACAAATATAGAATATCAACTAGCTTATAAGCAATATCAAGAAACAATTATAAAAAAGCAAGAAGAAGCAGAAAGAAAAAAACAAGAAAAGTTACCTAAATTGACAGAGCAAGGAATAGAAAATATAAAACATATATATAGTTCTGATAATAAAAGAGCATTTTTAACTTTTGATGATGGGCCATCTGATAATACAAATCAAATATTAGATATATTAAACGAAACAGGAATTAAAGCAACTTTTTTTGTCTTAGGTTCAAATGTTGAAAAAAAACCAGAAGTTGTAAAAAGAATGTATGAAGAAGGCCATTTTATTGCTAATCATGGATATTCGCATATGTATGAAATAATTTATCAATCACCACAAACTGTATTAGATGAATATAACAAATGTAACCAAATAGTTAGAGATGCTATTGGAGAACAAGAATATAATTCACATTTATTCCGATATCCAGGAGGATTGGTAGGTGGAAAATATTCAGATATAAAAACTCAAGCAGAAGAGTTACTTTTACAAAATAATATTGTACATGTTGACTGGAATGCATTAAATGGAGATTCTGAGAAAACAAATCCTACTGTTGAATATGAAATGCAACGAATAAAAGAAACAGTAGGAAATAAACAAAGTGTAGTGATTTTAATGCATGATGCACAAACTAAAAAAGTAACAGTAGAAGCTTTATTGAGTATGATTGAGTATTTAAAAGAGCAAGGTTATGAATTTAAGAATTTTTATGAAATTATTAGGTAATATTAATAGTAAAATAAAAGTAAAAATCTTAACATATTCTTGTTGCATAGAAAAAAGTATCTACACAAGAAAATAAAAATAGAGAGAGGAGAATTGTTTTGCCAAAGAAAACTGGAGAAAAAATGGATGAAATCAAGGAAAAGTTAGATTATTTAGGATTAAATTTAGAAGATGGAAAAAATCAATTTGAAAATTATGAGCCATTGAAATTTAGAATTCCTAAATTTTATGATGAGAAACAATATAGACAATATAGATATATATCAATCAAAGATATACAAATTTTATTAACACCAACAAATCGATTAGATGATATACAAGAAAAATATAAAAAAGCAAGTCCAATATCTGAGTATTTAGATGTAAAAGATGAAAAAAATTTATTAAAACATACAACATTTTTACGTATGCTAAAAGAACTCAGAACAGAAGAAGTAGAAAAAATACAAGAAGAACAAACAAAATTAAATAAAAAAATACCATTTAAAGTAAAATTTGAAGGAAATTATTTATGGCAAATTTATTATTCTGAAGATACAAATCAATATTTTATGTTAGTGCCAACAGAAGATACAAATTATTCGACTTTTTTCTTCTTGTTAAAAAAACAACTAGAAAAAAAGAAAACAGGGAAAATATTTGTACCAATTCGAAATGTTACTTATAGTAATGCATATTATAAAAAATCAGAATTTGAAGATTTAGAAAATTATTTATGGTTATTGACAAAAGATTGGCCATTAATTTATGAAGTATATGACAAGAATGAAAATTTATCAATTCATATAGTGGGAGAAACAGAAGTATATGGAAAAATTAGAAGTCCATATAAAATTAAAATCAGTAGTTTGATAGAAGCAACACAATTTTATAAACTATTAAAAGCTATGTTTATTCTACAAACAGAATTACCACATTATTTTGAATTTACAACAAATATTACAAAAGGTGGAGCATTAGAATTTTATAATAATGAATATAAATTAGAATATGAAAATATTGCTGAATGGATAAATAATGAATATGAAATAGGAATTCAAAAACAAGATATAATTAGTGAATTATTAGAAGAAAACAAAAATAAATTAGAAAATTTAAAAGTTATTGCAGGTTCACAAGAATTAGAATATTTAGCTAAAGAAAAACAAATATCTACATTTTTAGAATGTAAAAAAACATTTTTTGGTAAATTTAAATATTATTTTAAATATAGCAAAAAAAATAAAAAGAATACAATAAAAGACAATATATTAGAAGATGAAAAAGAAAATATAACAGAAAGCAGTAATTCAAAAAACAAACAAGAAAAAACAAATAATACAAAGAAAACAATAAAAAAAGAAAATTACACAATAGAAGAATTAATAGAATTGTATAAAACATATGAATTAGATGAAACAGAATTAAAAAATATACTAATGGATGTTAATGCATTAAAATTAAAAAATAAAAATATGCAAAAGAAAATAGAAAATGCAACTAACTTTATACAAGAAATTGATAATCATAAAAGAAGTATATTCGAATTTTGGAAATATAGTAATAAAGATGAAGTAGCTACTTTAGCAGAAGGAGAAGAGGAAAAAGTTAATATAATTAAAAAGGTAACAAAAGTTTTTGACTATCACCAAGATTTAGAGGATTTTGGGAATACGATGGACCAAATAGAAAGAAAGGCTTTAACAAAGAGTGAAACAGATAGCATATATTTAACAACAACCAATATTTTACCATTACTAAATAAAGTAAAAAATAATGAGGTATTACCAAAAGAAATCGAAAACAATTTAAAAGAATTAAAAAAAGAAGCACAAGAACAAAATGTATTACATGAAATAGAAGAATTTGATATATTTGGAGGAATGTCACAAGAAGCAACAAAAATCTCTAAGATAGCTAATAAAAATCATAGAGAAATTGCAAAAGATAAATTTAATATTTTAGAAATTAATAAAAATACAAAACAAATAGGGTATAAATTAGCTTTAGAAACTATTGCAGATAATATAAAAAAAGCATTAGATAAAGTTGTTATTATTGATGATTTACCAATATATAAAATATTAGATAATCAAAAATTAGAGCCTAAAGATATTAATATCTTTAATATTAATCCTGAAAATGAAATTTATGAAAAAATTAAAGATAAAGGTAACAAATTTAATTTATATAAAATTAATATAAAAAGAGGAATGAATGGAATTAGTTATACTAATATTATTTTCTATGACAATCAAAATAAAACATTACCAATTGGACAAGATATATCAAGTAAAATATTAGTAGATTTATCAAAAATAGATTTAAAATTGATTGATAGAACATCATTTAAAATAGCAGAAATAGAAAATGAAAAAGATGACTTTTCAAAAGTTAATGTAAAAAACTTTCAAGTTTTTGAATATGATGTTATTTTAAATGAAGAAAAAAATTAGAGTTTTAATTTTTGTGGGTTGCTCTAATTGCAAATGTTAATGCAGTGTTTGAAAAATTATATATAAGGTCTCAATAAGACAGAATTGTGTTCCAATTAGAAATGAGTTGGACATAAACAGTAGTATAAATTTAATAACAAAACTTTCTATAAAACATAATATGTAATAACAAAAAAAGAAGGAGGGAGTTATGTTAAAAAAATTTATATCAGGAATTATTATATTTATATTTGTATTTTGCATACAAATAAATCATACATATGCATTAACACCTGAGTCTAATTTAAATTATCAAGGAATTGATGTTAGTAATTGGCAAGGATATATTAATTATAAAGAAGTAAGAGATGCTGGAATACAAGTAGTATACATAAAAGCAAGCCAGGGAACAAATATAAAAGATGCTTATTTTAATATCAATTATGAAAATGCAAAGGCAAATGGATTAAGTGTAGGATTTTATCATTACTTAACTGCTAGAAATGTAGAACAAGCACGAGAAGAAGCTAATTTTTTTGTTTCTGTTATTTCAGGCAAAACACCAGATTGCAAATTAGTATTAGACTATGAAACTTTTGGAGGTGTGGGAAGACAGGAAATAAATAATATAGCTAGAACTTTTATGGAACGTGTAAAAGAATTAACAAATAAAGAAATTATTTTATATAGTGATTTATCAAATGCTAGAAATACTTTTGATACAAGTTTGGCAGAAGATTATGATTTATGGATTGCCTATTATGAAGATAGAAATTATTTAACTAATATAAAAACTAGTTGGAATACATATATAGGTATACAATATACAGATAGGGGTAGAGTAAATGGTATTAAAGGTAATGTAGATAGAGATTTGTATACAAAAGAAATCTTTTTAGACGAGGTTTCTGAAATTACACATAATAGTGAAAATACAAATCCAATCAATACAGAAAGTTTAGAATATATAGTACAAAGAGGAGATAATTTAAGTGCAATTGCAAAAAAATATGGTACAACTGTACAAGAATTAGTAAATATTAATCATATTCAGAATCCAGATTTAATTTACCCTGGAGAGAAATTGAGAATTCTTACTAATTCAACAAAACCAGGAAATGAAGAAAGAGGTACAGGAAGTATTATATATACAGTCCATAGAGGAAATACATTATCACAAATTGCTAAAATATATAATGTAAGTATAGAACATATTGTGGAATTAAATGATATAAAAAATCCAAATTTAATCTATCCAGGACAAAAATTAAGAATTACAGAAAGTAATATTACAGATTTATCACCAGTAGATAATACAATTCAAGTATATTATGTTGTAAAATCAGGTGATACATTATATGGAATTGCTAAAAGATTTGGAATTACATTAAACGAAATTTTACAATATAATAATATAAAAAATCCAAATTTAATTTATCCAGGGCAAACAATTAAAATTGTATAATTATATGTTCACAGCTAAAAAATAATTCAAAAAGTGATGTTTTTGGCTGTGAACTTTGACATTTTGTAATTATTTATAAAAGTTATTAAATTATTCTAGACTTTTTTTAATATATGTGATAATATATATTAGCATTTAGGTTATGCCGATGTGGCGGAATTGGTAGACGCACTGGATTCAAAATCCAGCGGGAAACCATGTGGGTTCGAGTCCCACCATCGGTACCAACGATGTATCTGTTCGAACTAAATTGAACAGACGATACAAATATCATTCTAAAAAGGATGGTATTTTTTTATTGCCTCGCAGAGTCAAATCAAAATAATAGATTTTCCCGAGTAGCTCATTATGTGTAATGTCAATAAAATTCCAAAATTTAATTGAAAAAAGTCAATATTGCTGATATAATTGACACATAATATTATTAAATTGATTGGAGAAGAAAATTATGATAGATATACATATGCATACAATATATTCAGATGGAGATAAGACGGTAGAAGAAGTATTAAAAATGTGTGAAGAAAGAAAATTAGAATATATATCAATAACAGATCATGATACTTGCAAACAATATGATGATGAAGCATTAAAAAACAATAAAATTTTTAGTGGTAAAATTATAAAGGGTACAGAATTACATGCAGTATTTCAAAATAAAAATATTGAAATATTAGCCTATAGTATAAATCCGAATATAATAAATGAATGGTGTGAAAAATACTATTCAGAAGATAAGTTAAAGAAGCAACAAGAAATAAGCCGTAAAAGATTATTTGATATATGTGATAAACATGGACTTATATATGATGAAAGTAAAATAAGAAAACCTAAAAAAGCAACTGAATATGTAGAAATACCAATTTACAAAGAAGTAATGGCACATAAAGAAAATCATAAAATACTAGGAGAATTTACGGAGTCATTTAGTATATTTTTTAGAAAAGGTTTAGCAAATCCAGAAAGTAGTTATTTTATGAATCATATAGAAGATAGACCAAAATATAAAGAAGTAATAGATATTATTCATAAAGCTGGAGGAAAAGCATTTTTAGCACATCCATTTGAATATAAATTCGAAGATACAATTGGATTTATAAATGATTTAAGAAAAGAATCAGAATTAGATGGAATAGAGTGTTTTCATCCATCATCAGCAGATGACAATAAAAAAGATATTTTAGCAGAATATGCTAGAAAAAATAATCTATATATTAGTGGTGGAAGTGATTATCATGGAAGTCCAAAACCAGATATAGAAATAGGTATTGGAAGAGGTAATCTAAACATTTCTAAAGAAATAATAGAGGAATGGTTGTAAGGAAAATTTTAGGAGGAGAAATAATGAGTGAAATTACTGAAAAAATAAAACAAGAGCTATTAGTTAGATGTGAAAAGTCAAAAGAAAAAGATGGATACGACTTTTGGAATGAACATATCAAATATGTAGTTGAGAACGCAGTAAAACTTGCAAATAAATATGGAGCAGATGTTGAAATAGTAGAATTAGGAGCATTATTACATGATATAGCAATGCCATCAGAGTATGGAGAAAGAGAACAACATCATATTTATGGAGCAGAAATTGCAGAACAATTATTAACGAAATTAAATTATCCTAAAGAAAGAATAAATCAAGTTAAGAACTGTGTATTAAATCATAGAGGAAGCAAAGATAGACCACGAAATACAATAGAAGAACAATGTGTAGCAGATGCAGATGTAATAGCACATTTTGATTGCATACCATCATTATTTTCTTTAGTTTATAAAGAAATGAATTTATCTATATCAGATGGAAAAGAATATGTTAGAAAAAAATTAGAAAGAGATTATAATAAGTTAAGTTCAAGAACTAGAGAAATATTAAAAGATAGATATAAAAACATAATAGATGTATTATTTGTTAGTTAAAATTTAAAATAAGAAAGTAGGTAAATAATGGATTTAGAAAAGAGAGATAATAATTCCAGGATTATTAAATATCAAAATACAAATAATGTATTAAAAGATGTATGTTCTATTATTGAATCAGCGAGAGATTATGCTTATCAATCAGTAAATATAGCACTAGTAGAAAGAAACTGGTTTATTGGTTATAGAATAGCAGAAGAAGAACTAAAAGGTGAAAATAGAGCAAATTATGGTACAGAAATAATAAAAAAGTTATCTAAAGAATTAAAGGAAGAATATGGAAAAGGTTTTGATGCTAGAAACTTATATTATTGTTTAAAATTTTACAAAATGTTTCCAAACATTTTGAACACAGTGTGTGCAAAATCTAATATATTACTTTCGTGGAGTCATTATAGGACTTTATTACAAGTAGAAGATGAAAAAGCAAGAGAATGGTATGAAAAAGAAACACTAGAGCAAACTTGGAATGTAAGAACATTGCAAAGAAATGTTTCATCTCAGTATTATTATAGATTATTAAAATCTCAAGCTAAAGAGCCTGTAATACAAGAAATGAAAGAAAAAAATAAAGAACATTATTTAATGAACAAGCTAGAATTTATAAAGAATCCAGTAATAGCAGAATTTTTAGGATTTTCATTAGATGATAATTATACAGAAACAGAATTGGAAACAAGCATAATAAATAATTTGCAAAAATTTTTAATGGAACTTCGGAAAAGGTTATGCTTTTGTAGAAAGACAACAACATATTCGTACAGAAAAGGGAGACTACTTCATTGATTTGGTATTCTACAATTATATTTTGAAATGTTTTGTATTGATAGATTTAAAAACTACTCAAGTAACACATCAAGATATAGGTCAAATGGATATGTATGTAAGAATGTATGATGAATTAAAGAAAGCTAAAGATGATAACCCAACAATTGGCATTTTACTTTGCACAGATACAGATGCAGATGTAGCAAGATATTCTATATTAAATGGAAATGAGCAATTATTTGCAACAAAATATAAAACATATTTGCCAACAGAAGAAGAGCTAAAAGCAGAAATTGAAACTCAAAAAGCAATATTTGAAATACAACAATTAGAAAAAATGGAATCTTACACAAATAAATAAAGACAAAGAATAATTGATTGTTAGGTCTCTTTTTGAGAGACCTAAGTCAATTTTATAGATAAAAATGTTATCATAATAATAGAGATTAAGGAGTGATATGATGAATAGGAAAGTTATTGTTGGAGGAGCGTGGCCTTATGCAAATAGTTCATTACATTTAGGACATTTGGCAGCTTTAATTTCTGGCGATGTGTTAGCAAGGTATCATAGATTGGTGGGAGATGATGTTATTTATGTATCTGGTACAGATTGTCATGGTACACCAATAACAGAAAGAGCAAAAAAAGAAAAAACTACCCCTAAAGAAATTGCAGAAAAATATCATGCAGAATTTAGTGAAGTATTTGAAAAAATGGGTTTTTCTTATGATTTATATACAAAAACAGAAACAGACTATCATAAGGAAAAAGTAAAAGAATTATTCAAAAAAATATACAATAATGGATATATCATAGAAAATATTGATAATGACAATTATTGTGAAAAATGTAATAAATTTGTTGCAGATAGAGAAATTAAATTAAATTGTCCTAATTGTGGAAATGAAACAAAAGGTGACCAATGTGATTGTGGGTATGTTCCTACCAAAAAAGATTTAGAACAAGCGATTTGTATTGAATGTGGTAGCCTAACAACTACAAAAGAAAATAAGAACTTATATTTAGAATTGCCTAAATTGCAAGCAGAAATCGAAAAATATGTAATCGAAAATGAAAATAAATGGAGAAAAAATGCCCAAAACGAATCTCACAAGTATCTAAAAGAAGGTTTGAAAGAAAGAGCTGTTACACGAAACATTGATTGGGGAGTAGATATTCCAGTAGATGGTTTAGAAGACAAAAAAATGTATGTGTGGATAGATGCTGTATTAGGATATATAACTGCAACTATGAAATATTGCGAAAACAATAATCTTAATTGGGAAGATTGGTGGAAAAACAATGATACACAGGACAATAAGATATATATGGTACATGGAAAAGACAATATAGTTTTCCATACATTAATTTTTCCAGGACTACTCATTGGTTTAAATGAAAATGTGAATTTGCCAGGTTATATAGTTTCAACAGAATACTTAAACTTTAATGAACAAAAATTTTCAAAAAGTAAAGGCATCGGACTAACCATTTTAGAGGCATTAGATAAATTCGATACAGAAACTTTAAGATTTCATTTAATAAAAAATGGTCCAGAAACTAAAGATTCAAACTTCACAGAAGAAGATTATATTATGACACATAATGAAATTACTAACAAATTAGGGAATTTTGTTAATAGAACTTTAAAATATAAAGGATTGAGCGAAATACCAAAGGGAATAATGAATGTTTCGGTAAAAGAATATATTACTGAAAAATATACTGAAATATCAAGAAATATAGAAAACATAGAATTTAGACGTGCTACCTTAAGTATTATTGAATTATTAGATTATTTAAATAAATATTATGATGATAGAAAACCTTGGGTACTATTCAAAGAAAATCTATTAGAATTTAACAATACTATATATACATGTGCTATTTCTATAGCTAATATATCTAATTTAATTGAACCATTTATGCCTAAAATAGCAAACAAAATAAAAAAATATTTATCTTTAGAAAATAATAATTGGGAATATATAGATAAATTAGATTGTATCGAATTGAATAATATAGAACCATTATTTGAAAGAAAATAATAAAAATAATATAGAATTACACTAAGTAGTTCTATATTATTTTTTTAATCAATATTCATAACATCTTTATCCATATTTATTGTATTTAAATCCATTATTTTATTATCTTTATATGCTTTTATAGCATGAATTATCCAATAATATAATCTCAGATCATCTTTCATTTCAATTAATTCTTCAAAAGAAAACCATTTAACATTTAATATTTCGTTTTCATTAAAATCAATATTTTCATCTATAATTTTTGCTGAAAACATAAATCCAATAAATATTTTATCTTCGAAAACTCTATGAGAAATTTGAAGTAGTCCTGTTAATTCAACATTGCAGCCTGTTTCTTCAAATATTTCTCTTTTAGCTCCATCAAAAAGAGTTTCATTTATTTCTAAATGTCCAGCAGGTAAATTCCATTTACCTTTACAATTTTCTTTTGCTTCTTGAACCAATAAAAATTTTCCGTCCTTTTCTATTACTCCACCAACCATTACAGGCATATGATAGTCCTCCTTTTTTATCTACATTATATCAATTTCTAAAATGGTAGTCAACTATTATTATGTTACTAGCAGGATAAAGAGTTACTAGATAATGGTTTTTAGAAAAAAATAGGAGCTTTCACTATAGAATGAAGGCTCCTTTAATAATCAAAATGCAAATATTTTTTCTGACCCATAAATATATTTTTTAGAGTTTCATAAATATTCATATTTTGTTTCTTACATGTATCTATTATACTTACTGCACTACAATAATACTTAGAAAATTTTATATTTCTAAATCCTCCTGCAATTTTCAATTTCGTTTTTATTTTTCTCAATCCTCTTTCTGCTAGATTATTTGTAAAATCTATTCTAAAATCTGTTAAAAATCTTAGATGATCATTTACATATTCTCTTAGTCTTGTTTTTAAACATCTTTATGTATCATAATATTGGGCTCTTTCTTTTGTATATTCTTTATTAAATTCTTCATCCCATTTGTCTAGTAATTTTAGATATTGCTCTTTCGCTTCTTCATATTCCTGTTGTGTAAAACTTGTTTTCTCTTGTATTTTATATGTCTCTACTTTATCTCTTAGCTTTAACATGTAGTCCATAAATTGCTTTATAATTTCTCTTTTATGAACTTCATATTCTGCTTTGCAATATCTTAATATATGAAAATTACATTCTGCTTGTTTTGACTGTGTAAATGATAAATGGATGGTATTATGGTCGTGACATACTGTTCCTATATATCTATCTAATATTCCTATTTCTTTAAAACTATCTAGTGTTCTGTTTTCAAAAGAATCTACTAAACTTAACTCTTTTGTAAATACTCCTATTGCACTGCATAGCTTTCCATTTACTGTTATTGGTGTTTCATCTTCATTTATTACTGGCTCTTTTAATTCTTTAAAGTTGGTTTACTTTTCTTACTAAACCATGCTATTGTATTTCCAACTGTTCCTTGACACATTTTTATTTTATTAGCACTTAATAAACCTAAAAGTTCTGTTACTTTTTGGTTTGGCATGTTACAGTACGAATTCAAGTATACTACTAATGCTTTTATACTTTCATCATAATTGATTATACTATTTACATTGCTTGGAAACTTTGGTAAATATTCTTTATTACATTTTCATTACAACTACTGCTTTTGATAGATTTTTTTATTTAAAACCATTATCTAGTAACATTATTATGTTCAATTTTGACAGTAAAAAAGAGTAAAAATTTTTCGCAATAAAAAATGCAATAATATTAACAAAA
>CANAUI010000016.1 GCA_947364715.1 uncultured Clostridium sp. | reverse complement strand
CAACACCAGCGCCAACAACACCAGCGCCAACAACACCAGCGCCAACAACACCAGCGCCAACAACACCAGCACCAACAACACCAGATTTTATTAAAAAAATGAAAGGAATTACAATAGGAAAAGAAGGAGTATTCATAGGTGATGAAATAATACATGGTTTTGATGAGGTAAAAGAAGAATATGAATATTGCAAGAAAAATGATGATTTAGACGAAAAGAAATTAATCATTGAAGATATTATGGAAATAGAAAGTGACGGAATAAATATAGCACAAGAAGTAGCTAAAAATATGGATCCTAATATTTTAGAAGCAATAAGGGTGCAAAAACAGGAAGGAATTGTTTCGAAAGAGGAAGCTACACAATTTTTATGTATGTATATGACTGCTTTACAAGGAGATAAAGGAAGCCAAGACATGATTAAGAGTGTAATTTCATATGACAAAACAAAGATGAAAGGAAAAGGGATTATAGATAAGATTAAGAATAGAACAACATATAGAATTTAACAGGTATACCAGTGCACATGAGGAATTATGTAGTACTATTGAGGAAGATTCAGAAAATAAATCATTAATCCTAAAGTCTAAAAATAAATTAATGGCAATAATTGAATCTATAAAGGAAAAATTAGGAAGAAATAAAAGAAAAAATAAAGAGGATGAAGAAAGAGCTAATACAAGAAAGTCTAAAAGAGAAGAATTGTGTAACCTTGATGATGAAACAAAAGCTAAGATAAGGGAAGTAGAAAAAAACTTTGGTAACAGTAAGGATAATAAATTAAAGAATTTAAATAGAGGAAATGAAAAGGGTAATAATAGATAAGAGTTTTCTAAAATAAAGTTCTACATAAATTGCCAATGAACATTGTATTTATTTAAAGAAATTAAAAGTTACATCAAATTTTTAATATACTAAAAAAATTTCAAATTTCATTGACTTATTCTAGCAAAGATGATAAAATATATACCGTTATGGTAAATTGCATATAGTATGCAATTCCGTAATGGTATATTTATTTTATAAAAGACAAATATTTCAAATAAACAACAAAAAATCTTATATAAAATAAATAAAAAATCAAAAATCAGGAGGTGAAATTTAAGTGCCAACAATTAATCAATTAGTAAGAAAAGGAAGACAAACAGGAGTAACAAAATCAAAATCTCCAGCTTTACAACATGGATGGAACTCAAAAAGCAAGAGATTAACAAACAACAGAGCTCCACAAAAAAGAGGGGTATGTACAGTTGTTAAAACAGTTACACCTAAAAAGCCAAACTCAGCTTTAAGAAAAGTTGCCAGAGTTAGACTTTCAAACGGTTATGAAGTTACATCTTATATTCCAGGTATTGGACATAACCTACAAGAACACAGTGTTGTATTAATCAGAGGTGGTAGGGTAAAAGACCTTCCAGGTGTTAGATACCATATCATTAGAGGAACATTAGATACAGCTGGTGTTAAAGATAGAATGCAAGCTCGTTCTAAGTATGGAGCTAAAAGACCTAAAAAATAAATGAAATAAACTAAATCAGGCATCTTGCACATTTTCGCTAAATAATTCAAACTAGAAATACATTCTCAGCTTGCATTATTTATCAAAGATGAACAATATACCTAATTTGCTTTATTTTAAGCAAAACAAATTGAAAAGAACTAGTGCTTGTACTCTTACTAAACTTAAGGTACTTAAATTTAGATAGAATATATAGCACTATACGGGAAAGGAAACTTTCCAGAGTACCTAGAATACTTATATAAGTATTCAATAAAAGAGGAAACAACTTGTAAATGAAGTTGTGATTCCGAATAAAGATAATTAAGGAGGGAAGAATAGTGCCAAGAAAAGGATATGTAGCAAAAAGAGATGTTTTACCAGATCCAATATATAATAGCAAAGTTGTTACAAAATTAGTAAACAATATTATGCTAGATGGTAAAAAATCTGTAGCACAAAAAATCGTATATGATGCATTTGACATCATAAAAGAAAAAGAAGGAAAAAATCCACTAGAAGTTTTTGAATCAGCTTTGGAAAATGTTATGCCAGTTCTTGAAGTTAAAGCTAGAAGAGTTGGTGGTGCAACATACCAAGTTCCATTAGAAATTAGACCAGAAAGAAGACAAACTTTAGGTTTAAGATGGATTGTAAGTTATGCTAGAAATAGACATGAAAAAACAATGGCTGAGAAATTAGCTGGTGAGTTAATTGATGCTGTAAATGGAAATGGTGGAGCTTTCAAGAAGAAGGAAGATACACATAGAATGGCAGAAGCTAATAAGGCTTTCGCTCATTACAAATGGTAAAATTACCATTAAAATCATCAATCTGCACATTTTGGTTATCTAGTCCAGATTTCGACGTACCAATGTACGCCTTCAACCTGTACTAACTAATCCAAAATGCATATCTTAATAATTTTAATGATAATTTAAAATATGAATTTGCACATTTTAATTATTTTAGAGATAATTAAAAAATGTGTGTAAATTAAATAATAAAAATTTAGAAAATATAATATTAAATTCATTGTAAATGATAAAAATTTAGAGAGGGGGAAAATACATGGCAGGAAGACAATACCCACTAGAAAGAACAAGAAATATAGGAATTATGGCTCACATTGATGCTGGTAAAACAACAACAACTGAGAGAATTTTATTCTATACAGGGAAAGTTCATAAAATTGGAGAAACTCACGAAGGTGCAGCTACTATGGACTGGATGGCACAAGAACAAGAAAGAGGTATAACAATTACATCTGCTTGTACAACATGTTTCTGGAATGATAATAGAATTAATATTATTGATACTCCTGGACACGTTGATTTTACAGTAGAAGTACAAAGATCTCTAAAAGTACTTGATGGAGCTGTTACAGTTTTAGCAGCAAAAGGTGGAGTTCAACCACAAACAGAAACAGTTTGGAGACAAGCTGACAAATATAATGTACCAAGAATGGTATATGTAAATAAAATGGACATCGTAGGAGCAAACTTTATGCTATGCGTTGACCAATTAAAAAATAGATTAAAAGCAAACGCAGTTCCAATTCAATTACCAATTGGAGCAGAAGATAATTTTAAAGGTATAATAGATTTAATCAAAATGAAAGCATTCATTCATAAAGATGATTTAGGACAAGATATTGAGGAAACAGATATCCCTGAAGATATGAAAGAAGAAGCTGAAAAGTTTAGAGGAATTATGATTGAAGCAGTAGCAGATCAAGATGAAGAATTAATGATGAAATACTTAGAAGGTGAAGAATTAACAGCAGAAGAAATCAAAAAAGGATTAAGAGCTGGTACAATTGCAAATAAAATCGTTCCAGTAACATGTGGTTCTTCATACAAAAACAAAGGTGTTCAAGAATTATTAGATGCAATTGTTGATTATATGCCAACACCACTTGATATTGAACATATCAAAGGTGAAACATTAGATGGAGAAGAAACAGAAGCTAAAACTTCAGATTCAGAACCATTTGCAGCATTAGCATTTAAAATTGCAACAGACCCATTTGTTGGAAAATTATGTTTCTTTAGAGTATATTCAGGAACTTTAGAATCAGGGTCAACTGTATTAAACTCAAGTAAAGACAAAAAAGAGAGAATCGGAAGAATTCTTCAAATGCACTCTAATCATAGAGAAGATATTGACAAAGTATATGCTGGAGATATTGCTGCAGCAGTAGGAATGAAAGATGTAACAACAGGAAACACATTATGTGATCCAGCACATCCAATCATTCTAGAATCAATGGAATTCCCAGATCCAGTTATTGATATTGCAATTGAGCCAAAAGATAAAGCAGCTCAAGAAAAAATGGGAATTGCATTAACAAAACTAGCAGAAGAAGATCCAACTTTCAAAGCATATACAAACCAAGAAACAGGTCAAACAATTATTGCTGGTATGGGTGAATTACACTTAGATATTATCGTAGACCGTTTAAAAAGAGAATTTAAAGTAGAATGTAATGTAGGTAAACCACAAGTTGCTTACAAAGAAACAATTAGAAATAAAGTAAAAGTTCAAGGTAAATTTATTCGTCAATCTGGTGGTAAAGGACAATACGGAGATGTATGGTTTGAAATGGAACCATTAGAGCCAGGAAAAGGAATTGAATTCGAAAGTAAAATTGTCGGAGGAGCTGTTCCAAAAGAATATGTTAAACCAATAGAACAAGGTATGAGAGAAGCTGCTGAAAGTGGAATCTTAGCTGGTTATCCAGTAATTGACTTCAAAGCTACATTAGTAGATGGTTCTTACCATGAAGTTGACTCATCAGAAATGGCCTTCAAAATTGCTGCATCTATGGCATTTAAAGAAGGTTGTAAACAAGCAAAAGCTGTTATCTTAGAGCCAATCATGAAAGTAGATATCACAGTTCCAGAAGAATACATGGGAGATGTTATAGGAGATGTAAATTCTAGACGTGGTAGAATGGAAGGTATGGATGGTGATGATGGAATGCAAGATATTCATGCATTTATTCCACTTTCTGAAATGTTTGGTTATGCAACAGATTTACGTTCTAAAACACAAGGTAGAGGAACATATTCTATGGAGCCTTCTCATTATGAAGAAGTACCAAAATCAGTTTTTGAACAAATTGTTGCATCTAGAATTAAAAAAGATTAATTTTTTAAAAATGTATATTACAGCATTTTGTGAATAAACATAGATTTATAATATTTATGAAAAACGCTTGATTTTTTCAATAAAATGTTATAAAATGCTTATACTAAGAAAAATTAAAGTCATTAAATTTAAATTATATAAAGAGGGAAGGAAGTACGAAAACTATCCTTTCCCTAAATTAAAAGGAGGAATTAAAAAATGGCAAAAGCAAAATTTGAAAGAACAAAGCCACACGTTAACATTGGTACAATCGGACATGTTGACCATGGTAAAACAACAACAACAGCAGCTATTACAAAATATTTATCATTATTAGGAAAAGCAAAATTTGAAGCTTATGATTCAATCGATGGAGCTCCAGAAGAAAAAGCAAGAGGAATTACAATCAACACAGCTCACGTAGAATACGAAACAGATAATAGACACTATGCACACGTTGACTGCCCAGGACACGCTGACTACGTTAAAAACATGATTACTGGTGCTGCTCAAATGGATGGAGCAATATTAGTTGTTTCTGCAGCTGATGGTCCAATGCCTCAAACAAGAGAACACATCTTACTTGCTAGACAAGTTGGTGTTAAATATATCGTTGTTTACTTAAATAAATGCGATATGGTTGATGACCCAGAATTATTAGAATTAGTTGAAATGGAAGTTAGAGACTTATTATCAGAATATGGTTTCCCAGGAGATGATATTCCAATAGTTAAAGGTTCTTCATTACAAGTATTAGAAAATTCATCAACAAATCCAGATGAAGAAGTTTACAAACCTATGAAAGAATTAATGGAAGCTGTTGATAGTTATATACCAACACCAGAAAGACCAGTTGACCAACCATTCTTAATGCCAGTTGAAGACGTATTTACAATTACTGGTAGAGGAACTGTTGCTACAGGTAGAGTAGAAAGAGGAATAGTTAAATTACAAGACGAAATCGAAATTATCGGTTTAACAGCTGAAAGAAGAAAAACAGTTATTACAGGTGTTGAAATGTTCAGAAAATTATTAGATCAAGCTGAAGCTGGAGATAATATTGGAGCATTATTAAGAGGTGTAGATAGAAAAGATATCGAAAGAGGTCAAGTTCTATGTAAACCAGGTTCAATCAACCCACATACAAAATTCACATCAGAAGTATATGTTTTAACTAAAGATGAAGGTGGAAGACATACTCCATTCTTCAATGGTTACAGACCACAATTCTATTTCAGAACAACAGACGTTACAGGTGTTATTGAATTACCTGCTGGAACAGAAATGGTTATGCCAGGTGATAACATATCAATGACAATTGAATTAATTACACCTATCGCTATTGAAAAAGGATTAAGATTTGCTATCCGTGAAGGTGGTAGAACAGTTGGTTCAGGAGTTGTTGCTGAAATATTAGCATAATTTTAAAATTAATAAAAAATTCGAAATTTGAGATATATTTAAAAATTTCGAATTTTTTGATTTTATAGAAAATACTTGCTTTTTTCTAAAAACAATAATAAAATATTACTATTGAAAATATAATTAAATAAGTATTAGGTGGAGGAATCAAAAGTGAAAATCGTATTAGATGCAATGGGTGGAGATAATGCACCAGATGCCAATATAAAAGGGGCAGTAAATGCTATAAACAAAGTGAAAGCAGAAATTATATTAGTAGGAAAAGAAGAAGTTATTAGAAGTAAAGTAAAAGAATTTTATGGAAAAGAAGTTGAAGAAATATCTGATAGATTAAAGATAAAAAATGCAACTGAAACAATAGAAATGACTGATACACCAACAGTTGCTATTAAACATAAAAAGGATTCATCTATGGTAGTTGGATTTAAAATGTTAAAAGAAGATGAAGGAGATGTATTTATATCAGCAGGAAATTCAGGAGCATTATTAACAGGAGCAACATTATTAGTAGGAAGAATTAAAGGAATTGATAGACCAGCATTAGCAGGAATATTACCAGCATACAAAAGTCAATTATTATTAATTGATGCAGGGTCAAATACCAACTGTAAGCCAATTAATTTATTACAATTTGCTCAAATGTCTAGTATTTATATAAGAAATACATATGGAATTGAAAATCCTGCAATTGGTTTATTAAACATTGGAACAGAAGAAAATAAAGGAAATGAATTAGTAAGAGAGAGTTATAATCTATTAAAAGAAAAATCAAAAGAATTAAATATCAACTTTGTAGGGAATGTTGAAGGAAGAGATGCTTTTTCTGGAAAAATAGATGCTATTGTAACAGATGGATTTACAGGAAATGTATTTTTGAAAACAACAGAAGGTCTAGGAAAATTTGTAAAAAGAACATTAACAGAAAGTTTAACAAAAAATATATTATCGAAAATATTAGCAATCCCTGCATTACCAGCTATAAAGCGTTTTAGTAAAACAATGGATTATAAATCATATGGAGGAGCATTGTTTTTAGGGGTAAAAAAACCAGTTGTAAAGGCACATGGAAGTAGTGATGAGTTATTATTTGAATATACTATTATTCAAGCAGAAAAATTTGTTGAAAATAAAGCTGTTGATAGAATGATAGAGGAATTTCAAAAAACAAAAGAATAATGTGGTAATGGTTGAGAGAGCTGTAAAAAAACATGTTACAATTATATAACCTAATACTATTGTCAATTATTTTGACTTATGTGTATAAAATAAAAAATATTTATGAATTTACTTGACAAATATAAAAACATATAATATAAATGAAACAGTAGAAGCAAAATATCAAAAGGATAAATCGTTTGCAAACTTGAGAGGAGGTGAACTCGAGAAATGAGTTCAGAAGAAGTTTTAGAAAAAGTTAAAGGAATTATTGTAGAACAATTAGGTGTAGCTGAAAACGCAGTTACAATGGAGGCATCTTTTATAGATGATTTAGGAGCTGATTCATTAGATATAGTTGAATTAGTAATGGCACTAGAAGAAGAATTTGATATAGAAATTCCTGATAGTGATGCCGAAAAAGTTGTTACAGTAGGAGATGTTGTTGAATACATAAAAGAAAATGTTAAATAAAAAATAGAGAAAATAAATTTTCTCTATTTTTTTTACCATATTTAAGATTTTTATATGTCTACAACAAAATTAAGATTTATACAATATTAATATCGTCTTTTTAGTTAAAAAATACTATTAAAAATACTAGGGAATCTTTGACAGAAATAATATAAATAATCAAATATATTTTTATGTCTGACATCTGTATTAATAAATATATTACTAGAATATATTGTTTTTTCTTCTAATTTTAATGTTATTGTACCTATAGAAGTTCCAGAAGTAATAGGAGCATTTAAATTGGATTCATAATTTATAAAAGTATGAAAACTGTCAACTAAATCAGTTCTTACAGGTATAGAAGGATAAGGTATTTCATTAAATTTTATATCTAAATAATTTGATTTACCTTTTGTAATAGTGATAGTAGGAATTACTTCTTTTTTCCAACTTTCAAAATAGTTAGAAATGATTTCTTCAATATTTACATATGTAAAATTATTGAAGGAATATTCTATTAATTTTATGCTGTCAGTTGTTCTATATTTTTTTGTATCAGCACCAAGTACTACACAAATAATGTCCATTTCGCCTCTTTTGCAACAAGTAACTAAACATCTATTAGCTCCATTTGTAAATCCAGTTTTTATTCCATATACACCATTCAACACTCCTAGTAATTCATTTGTATTTATAAGTGTTTGTGGATATCCATTAATTGTAATAGTATAATTTTTTGTTCCCACAATGTTTGCAAAAATTTTGTTGTTCATTGCATAATTAGAAAGAATAGCTAATTCATATGCAGTTGTATAGTGTTCATCTTCATCTAGACCATGTGGTGTTACAAAATGAGTATTAGAAAGTCCTAAAGATTCTGCTTTTTCATTCATTAAATTAGCAAAATTACTAATAGAACCAGCTACATGTTCTGCTAAGGCAACTGCTGCATCATTACCAGAACGCATCATTAGACCATATAACAAATCATAAACAGTTATTTTATCACCAGTTTTTAGTCCAAGTCTAGAGCCACCAGTCATAGCAGATTTTTTTGAAATTTCAACAGTATTTGATAATTCACAATGTTCAATAACCACAAGTGCAGTCATTATTTTTGTAGTGGAAGCCATTTTTTTCTTTTGATTCTCATCTTTTCCAATAAGAATTGTATTAGACTTTCTATCCATAACTACATAAGCCCTAGAATTAATAGTCGGTAGTTTTGTTGTATCACTATTGGTTTCAATACTGTTTATATTACCTAAAATTTCTGAAATGTCAAAAATATCATCTGAAGGTGATAAATCATCTGCAAGAACGTAAGGTGTAATAAAAATAAATACAAATAATAATAAAATGATTTTTTGAAAAAATTTAAACAATTTCATAAAATAATAACCTCTAAATCATAGTATGAGAATACAAATAAAAATATAACTTTTTTATTTTAACATTCAAAATTAAATCAGATATGTGTTTATTTATAATAGAAAACGTTAAAAACATACGGACATATAAAATATAAAGATAAATTAACATAAAAGCTTGAACTTGTTGCAAAAATGTAATATAATTGTAAAGTAGGGAATAAAAAAAATAAGGACCCAAAAAACTCATATCCCTAAGTAAAAAGAGGTCAATGTTTTAAAAGGAAAAAACAAGAAAAAAATGATATTGACTAAATTTTAAAAAGAGTTAAAATATAATTAACATTGTAATTAATAATAAGGAGAGATAGCTATGAATATTAAAAGAATAACAAAAGGATTAATTGCTATAATATTAATGATTTGTGTTATTGTCTTATCAAACATTGTAAAAGCAACAGAACTAAATCCATCATTATATTTTGGAATAACAGAATTAAGAAGCATGACTAATATGGGGTATGCTATAAGAAATCCAGAATATAATGGAGAAAATGGAGTTGGGGCTAAGATATGGAATATTGTGCAATATAGTGGAGAAAATACAAATGACCCAACAGAAGTAAATGTATATTGTATAAAGGCAGGAGTAGGATTTACAGAAGGACAAGGGACAAAAGAAATACAAGAGTATAATCTACAGTTTGATATGTATAAAGAAAGAGATGTAATAGCAAGTCAAGATGCTGAAACAAGTAAAGTGTTACACAACTTAGTAAATGGAGGACACTATAATGAGTTATTAGCATTAGCAAATCTAATTTATATATCAGGGGAATCAACAGATGCAGAAAAAGAAATGTTATTAAGAGATTCTGGAGTATTAGCATTACAAGAACAAGAATATGAAGGATTAGGAGAAGAATATCATATAACAGATGATGAAATAGAAGCAATACAACAAGCAACTATCTGGTATTTTACAAATTATGGAGAAGATGAAGGTAAATATGATGCATTTGATGAAGATACATGGCTATATTATACAGAAAATGGAACTGATTATGAAAATTTATCTGGATATGGAACAAATAAAATACCAGCAATAGGATTGGTAAGACAAAAACAAGCAGTGCAATTATATAGATATTTGATAGATGAAGCAAAAGAACAAGCAAAAAATTATACAGAGATTAATGCAAGACATAGAAATAAGTTAACATTATATACAACAGCAACAGGAATTTCACAACCACTAATGAAAGTGGAAAAAATCCCACAAGAATTTGACTTAGCATTAAGAAAATATATAACAAAAGTAAATGGAGTAGAAGTAACTAATAGTAGAATACCAGTAATAGATGAAAAAACATTAGAAAATGGAACAACAGCTACATATAAACATAGAAAAGACCCAGTAAATGTAGAAAATGGAAATATTGTAACATATAATATAACAATATATAATGAAGGTGAAATAAATGGAAGAGCAACAGAAATAGTAGATCAATTACCAACTGGATTAAAATTTTCACAAATTCTAACAGATGGATTTGTAGTAGAATATGATGAAAAAACAAATAAAGTAACAATTAAAAGGGAAGAAAATAATGTAGAAAATTTAAATGCATATGAAGAGGGAAATTTAGATTCAGAAACAATAGAAATTGAATGTATAGTAGATACAATTGAAAATGGAGATATATTAACAAATGTAGCATGGATATCAGAAGAAGTAGATGAATATGGAAATGTAATTGTAAATGAGATAGGAAAAGATAGAGATTCAGAGCCAGGAACAACACCAAAAGTAAATAAAGATAATATGAAAGACTATAAAGGAAATTCAGATAACAAAAATGACTTAACAGATTCAGATTACTTCTATGAAGGTGAACAAGATGATGATGATTTTGAAAAGTTAATTGTTAATATTCCACAAAAAGAATTTGACCTAAAATTAATTAAAAGAATTACTGAAATAAATGGAGATAAAGTACCTGAAAGATTATTAGGTGTAGATATTACAAATTTAGCAAATGGAAGTCAGACAACAGCAGATTATCAAATGAATAAAGCTCCTATTTCAGTAAGTAAGGGAGATTTAGTTAAATATACATTTAGAATATATAATGAAGGAAGTATAGATGGATATGCTCAAAAAATCACAGAAGATATTCCAGAAGGATTAGAATTTTTGGGAGCTGATATTGATTCTGACATGAATCCAATTACAGATAAAGATGAGTTATCAGCTGTAGAGTTTAATACATCAATGGGATGGACTTATGAGGAAGAAGATTCTACAAAAATTTCAACAGATTATTTAGGAAAAGGAAAGGGTGAAGAAATTACTACACCAGGAGCAAATTTAATAAAAGCATTTGATTCAAGTAGTATATATTCTGATACTCCAACAGAAAAAAATCCAGACTATAAAGAAATATCAGTTATATTTAAAGTTGTAGCTGAAACTCCAGAAATAGGGATTATAAGAAATGAAGCAGCAATAACAGAAGATGCAGATAGTGAAGGAAATCCAGTAGATGATAGAGATTCAAGCACAGAAGAATGGGTAAAATATGAAGATGATGAAGATTATGATAATATCATATTACAAGAGTTTGACTTAGCATTAAGAAAATTTATTACAAAAGTAGATGAAGAAGATGTAACAACAAGAATACCTGAAGTAAGCTATGATAGAGAAAAAAATCAAATTACATATAATCATACAAAAGACCCTGTAGAAGTAGTGACAGGAAATGTGGTAGAATATACAATTAGAGTATATAATGAAGGTGATATTGCAGGATATGCAGAGGAAATAGCAGATGATATGCCTGATGGATTAAAATATTTACCAGAAAATGAAACAAATATAAAATACAGATGGGTAATGTATGATAAAGAAGGAAATATAACAGATAATAGTGAAGAGGCAGTAGAAATTAGAACAGATTACTTATCAAAAGAACAAGGTGAAAAAGTATTAAATGAAGAAGAAACAACATTAGAACAAAATCCAAATTTATTACAACCATTTAATCAAAATGAAGAAATAGGAGAAGGAAATCCAGATTATAGAGATATCAAAGTAGCATTTGAAGTAGTAGAGCCAAATGAATCAGATAGAATTATAGTAAATTCAGCACAAATTACAGAAGATTGTGATGAAAATGGAGAGCCAGTAGAAGACATAGATTCAATACCAGATGAGTGGAATGAAGGAGAAGATGACCAGGATAAAGAATATATAAAATTAATGTATTTTGACTTAGCATTAAGAAAATGGGTAACAGAAGCAATTGTAATAGAAGATGGAAAAGAGACAATTACACAAACAGGTCATACAGCAGAGATGAATCCAGAACCAGTAGTAAAAGTAGAGCTATATAGAAAAGATATAAATAAAGTAGTAGTTAAATTTAGATATAAAATTAGAGTAACAAATGAAGGAGATATAGCAGGATATGCAAAAGAGATAACAGATTATGTTCCAGAAGGATTAAAATTTGTTGCAGAAGATAATAAAGGATGGACAGATGAAGGAAATAATGTGATATCAACAAGACTGCTAGAAAATACTTTGTTATATCCAGGAGAGTCAGCAGAGGTAGAAGTAGTATTAACTTGGATAAATGGAGAAAACAATATGGGGCAAATGACAAATATAGCAGAAATATCAGAAGACTATAATGATAAAGATGTGCCAGATAGAGATTCAACACCAGATAATAAAAAGCCAGGAGAAGATGATATAGATGATGCACCAGTATTGTTATCAATTGAAACAGGTCAAGAAAGAATTTATTATGTATTAGGGTTTACAGTATTAGGAACATTAGCAGGAGGACTAATCTTGATTAAAAAGTTTGTAATATAAAGGTTTAACTTGAATGTAAAAAATAAATAAAATTAAGATGAAAATAGGGCATAAAAAATGTCCTATTTTTTCGTATTATAGGAAAGTTCGACTTTCCTATAATAGAAATACTTTGCACACAAATTTGCCAAAGCAAATTTGGTGCACGAACAAAGACGAGGCATGAAAAATAATCTAAAAGGTCAAAAAAATTTAATCATGCTCTTTTTGTTCTTTAAATTTCCTTTACAATTAAAATTTGGTATGGTATAATTTTCCATGAAATGACTAGTGAGGTGAAAAAGATGAATCAAATTTTATCGACAAGTAATCCAACAGGCAAAAAAAGTAAAATGAAAAGAAGTGGTGGACCAGCTGATATAAAAACAATTGTTAGAGTATTTGCAATAGTGATGTTAATATTTGGTATATTTATGATAGGAACAGGCTCTTATGCTATATATAGAGATAATGATTCTAATAATTCAAAAATAACTAAACCAGTAATAACAGAAACACTTAATGAAGATAATACAGCAGTTATACTAACAGTTACACATGACAAACCAATAGATAGAATAGAATATAGCTGGAATAATGAAGAATTACAAACTTTAACTGGAAATGGAAGAAGATATATAGAACAAGAAATAGAAATCCCAGGAGGAACAAATATTTTGAATGTTAAAGCAATAGATGTACAGGGACAAGAGATTTCTGCACAAAGAGAATTTAAAGTAGAAGAAGTAATTGACTTATCTATTCAAAAAAATAAATTAAGAATAACTGCAGAAAGTAAAACACAAATAGTTTATATGACTTATAGATGGGATGAAGAAGAAGAACAAAAAATTGATATAAATTCAACAATAGTAGAGCAAGAAATTGATATTCCTATTGGAACACACGACATAACTGTTATTTTAGTAGATATTAATAATGAAATGACAACTAAAAAGCAAACAGTAATAGGAACAACAAAACCAGTAATAAATGTAGAAACAGATGATGCAGGAGAATATTATTTAATTACTATTAAAGATGAAACAGGATTAGAAAAAGTAGATTTAACAATTAGAGGAGAACAAAAAACAATTAAAGTTGAAGATGGCAAATCAGAACTAAAATATAAAGTACCATTAAATAATGGAGATGAAAACAAGTTAGAAATTATAGCATACAATGTGGATGGAATTTCTTCTGATACAATAAAAAAAATGGCAAATAAAACAAATAGTTAAAGATTTCCCTACATATGAGAAATATATGTAGGGAAATAGATTAAGAAAAAATATGGAAAATTTAATGGGGTACAAATTAAATTTGTACCTAGAAAGGAATAATAGTAAAAATGGATAATGCTTTTTTTAATATATTAACCTATTGGGTTATTTATTCATTTTTAGGATGGGTTTTAGAAAGTATTGTAAGAACAATATGTGAAAAAAAAATAATTAATACAGGTTTTTTAAAAGGACCATTTTGTCCAATATATGGGTTTGGTGCCATTATTATGATATTGTTTTTAGATAGATTCAAAAATAATGTTTTATTTTTATTTTTAATTTCAATTATAGTATTAACTTTGTGGGAATATATAGTAGGGGTACTTTTAGAAAAACTTTTCTCTACAAAATATTGGGATTATTCAGACCACAAATTAAATTACAAAGGTAGAATTTGTTTAACAAATTCTATAGCTTGGGGAATTTTAGGAGTTTTATTTATAAATTATATACATCCATTTGTTATGCAAATGCTAAATCATGTGGATTTTATATATGTATTTATTATCACTAGTATAATAGCATTAATATTGTTAATTGATACTATTATAAGTGTAGTTAAAATTAAAAATATAAAATCTACATTAGAAAAAATAGAAGAAATTAATGAGCAAATTAAGCAAAAATTATTAGAATTGAAGAACAAAGAAAAGATACCATCAAGTGATAATATACAAAATATTATAAATAATTTAAAAATACATAGAGACAGAAGAATAAAACATTTATATAAAAGAGCATATAGATTGAAAAAGGCTTTTCCAGCAATTAATACAAAAGAGTTTACAGAAATATTAAATAAAAAAGCTGAATTTAAACAAAAAAACAATAAAAGAAAAAAAGGGTGAATAATATGGCTCAAGAAATTTATATCATAGATGATGACGATTCATCTATTGTAATATTTAGAGAATTATTTAAAGAAGATAATGAATATACATTTATTAGTGTAAAATCAGAACAAATTGATATAGCACTAAAAAACATTCCTTCACTAATAATTATTAATGAAGATGCAATTGATAGAGATGTAGTGGGACTTTGTAAACAAATTAGACGTGATGAGGATAATACAATAACACCTGTAATTGTAGTATCTTCTAATAGTGATAAAGAACATAGAATGAAAATATTAAAAGAATCTATTGAATATTATATAAAAAAGCCTGTTGATGAAAAATATTTGTATTATACAGTTAAAAATCTAAATAGATTACTTGTTAATAACAGAAGGGTAAGTCCATTAACTGGGTTACCTGGAAATGTTCAAATACATGCAGAATTGAAAAAAAGAATTGCTAAGAATGAACCATTTTCTGTATTATATTTTGACTTAGATAATTTTAAAGCATATAATGATGTATATGGATTTGTGAAAGGAGACCAAATTATTGAATGTACAGCAGAAATTATATTAAAGGGTGTTCACAGTAATGTTATAGAAGAAGCATTTGTAGGGCATATTGGAGGAGATGACTTTGTGGCCATAGTGCCATCAGCTAATTGTGAAAAATTATGTCAAACTATATTAGCGATTTTTGATAATAGTGTAAAAAGATTTTTCACAGAAAAAGATTTAGAAAATGGATATATAGAGGTTGAAAATAGAAAAGGAATTGTTGAACAATTTCCATTAACTTCTCTTTCAATAGGTGTTGTAGTTGCAGATAAAGGAAGATTTCATAATATATTGGAAATTGGTGAAGTAGGTGCACAGGTGAAACATGCTGCTAAATCTGTTATGGGAAGTAGTTATGCAGTAGATAGAAGAAAATAAAAGTGAAAAGTTAAAGAAAATTGAAAGATTATTAAAAACTAAAGTTGACTTAGGAAGGATAGCGAATAAACATGAATTTGGATGGAATTGAAAAAGAAATAAGATATATATTTAAAAATAAAGCATTACTAAAAACAGCACTAACACATACATCTTATGCCTATGAAAAACATGTAGAAAGTAACGAAAAATTAGAATTTTTAGGAGATAGTATATTAGAATTTTTATCAAGTAAATATTTATTTACAAATTATACAAATCTAAAAGAAGGAGAAATGACAAAAGTAAGAGCAACAGTTGTGTGTGAAAAAAGTTTATATAGAGTAGCAATAAAACATAATTTTGGAGACTATCTATTATTAGGAAAGTCAGAAAAAATAAATGGAGGAAATAAAAGACCAGCTATTTTAGCAGATAGTGTGGAAGCTGTGATTGCTGCTATATATTTAGATGGTGGATTAGAAGCAGTAAATACTTTTATTATTGAAAACTTAAAAGAAGAAATAGAGCAAGCAAGTAAACATGTAGGAGACAAAGATTATAAAACAGTATTACAAGAAAAATTGCAAGAAGCTGGAGATGTTAAAATAGAATATGAAATTACAAAAGAAAGTGGACCAGACCATGATAAAAGCTTTGAAGCACAAGTTAGGTTTAATGGTAAAGTCTTGGCAAAAGGCTCAGGAAAAAGTAAAAAAGGGGCTGAAATGCAAGCTGCAAGAAAAGCACTAGAAAATTTAAAATAGAAAAGAGGTAAATCTATGAAACATCAATATATAATACCAATATTTGTACCACATTTAGGTTGTCCAAATGATTGCATTTTTTGTAATCAGAAGTCTATTAGTGGTCAAAAAAAGAATATGACAAAAGAAAAAGCAAAAAAGATAATAGATGATTACCTAGAAAATATAAAAGATAAAGAAGCACAGATTGAAATTGCATTTTTTGGAGGAAGTTTTACTGCAATAGAAGAAAAGTTACAAAATGAATTATTAGAATTAGCATATGAATATATAAAAAATGAAAAAGCAGAAAGTATTAGAATATCTACAAGACCAGATTATATCAATAAAGATATTTTAAAAAGACTAAAAAGATATAAAGTGAAAACAATTGAACTAGGTGTACAATCTTCAAATGATTATGTATTAAACAGAGCTAATAGAGGACATGCATTTGTTGATGTAAAAAAGGCATCTAAATTAATTCGATTTTATGGTTTTAAATTAGGACACCAAATGATGGTAGGATTACCAGAGAGTACAAGAATTGACGAAATAAATACAGCAAAAGCATTGATAAAATTAAAACCAAAAATGGTAAGAATTTATCCTGTATTAGTAGTAAAAAATACAAAGCTAGAAGAAGAATATAGACAAGGTATTTATGAGCCATTACCATTACCACAAGCAATCGAAACTTGTAAAGAATTGGTTAGAATGTTTGCAGATAAAAATATAGATATTATTAGAGTAGGTTTACAAAATACACAAGAAATTACAGACCCTAACCTAGAACAAAGTGAAGTTGTAGCAGGGCCATATCATCCAGCATTTAGACAGTTAGTAGAGTCAGCTATGTGGTATGATGCTATTGTTGGAAAAATTAAAAAACTAAATGTAAAAGTAAAAGAAGTAGAAGTAAAAGTAAACCCAATAGATGCCAATAATGTAGTTGGGCATAAAAAAGAGAATATAAAAAAACTAAAAGAATATTATAATCTAGATTTGATTTTGAAACAAGATGAATCTATTAAGCAAGGAAAATCTAAAATTGAAGTAACAAAAACATTTAAAGATTTTGCTTATGAAGAAAAAGAATTAAGTAAAAATAAATAGAAATAACAAAAGTGACATGATTATGATATTGGATTTTTATGAAATAGAATAAAATCACCTGAAATTACCAATACTAGTAATAAAGGTGATTTTTATTATGAACTTAAAAGAAAAAATACAGATGCAAAAGATAATATTAGAAATATTAGGAACGATTTTAGGTGCATTTATTATTGCAGTAGCAGTATCATTATTTTTATTGCCAAATAAATTATCTTCAGGTGGAGTATCTGGAGTTGCAACAATCACTTACTATTTGTTTCATATGCCAATGGGAATTACTATGATAATTATAAACATCCCATTATTTTTAATGTCTATATTAAAAATTGGAAAAAGATTTTTTATAGAATCGATTGTAGGAACAATTAGTTTATCATTGTTTATTGATATATTAGATAAAGTTACACCATTAACAGAAGATAAATTTTTAGCTTGTATTTATGGTGGTATTTTAATGGGAATAGGAACAGCTATAATTTTGAAATCCAATAGTTCAACAGGAGGAACAGATTTAATTAGTTATATAGCTAAAACTTATAAACCAACAATAAAAGTAGGAGAAATCATCTTTTTAATTGATATTGTAATAGTTGCTTTAAATATGATTTTTTTAAAAGAAATTGAAATTGCTTTATATTCTGCAATTGCAATTTATATAATGGGAAAAATTATTGATATTTTATTTGAAGGAATTTATTTTACAAAACTTATTTATATTGTTTCAGATAAATCAGAAGAAATTGCAAAAGAAATTGGAAATACAATAGGAAGGGGAACAACAGGAATTTATGGTAGAGGTATGTATACTAATTCTGATAAATTAGTTCTAATTTGTGCAATTACAAGAAAAGATGTAGGAAATGCAATACAAATTATTAGAAGAATAGATAAAAATAGTTTTATAATTATTACAAATTCAAGAGAAGTTATTGGAGCAGGATTTAAAAATGATTAAAAAACAATTATATTGTAACAACAGTTAAATTACTTTATACAAAAGTATAGAGTAATTTTTCTCTATGTGATATAATTTAATAAGTATAAGTTTTAGGAAGGAATGTAACAAAAAATGAAAGAACAACAATATATATTAAAAAAGCCAGAAACTTTTGATTTAAAAGATATTTTTGAATGTGGACAATGTTTTAGATGGAATGAACAAGAAGATGGAAGTTATACAGGTATATGGAAAGAAAATGTAGTTAATGTAAAAAAAGAAGGACAAGATTATGTGTTTTCAGGTGTATGTAAAAATGGGGATTTAGAAAATGAAGTACATAAATACTTTGATTTAGATAGAAATTATGAAAAAATAAAAGAAGAATTATCTAAAAGAGATAAATATATGAAAACAAGTATTGAATATGGTAAAGGAATTAGAATTTTAAATCAGGACTTATGGGAGACAATTATTTCTTTTATCATATCTGCTAATAACAATATACCAAGAATAAAAGGAATTATTGAAAGATTGTCAAAAACATATGGAAAACAAATAGAATGGAATGGAAAAACATATTATACATTTCCAACACCAGAAGAATTAAAAGATGTTACTATAAAAGAATATAGAGATTTAGGCCTAGGATTTAGAGATATTAGACTATATGAAACAACAAAAATGATATTAGAAGAAAAAGTAAACTTAAGTGAATTAAAAGAAAATCAAAATACAATAGAAGTTAGAGAAAAATTATTAACACTTTCAGGAGTAGGACCAAAAGTTGCAGATTGTATATTATTATTTTCTGACCTTAAACGTTTAGAAGTATTTCCAATAGATGTGTGGGTAAGAAGAGTGATGAATGATTTATATATTAAAAATGAAGATGAAACAAAAGTAAATAAAACACAAATTGAAAAAATTGCAAAAGAGAAATTTGGTGATTTATCAGGACTTGCTCAACAATATTTATTTTATTGGAGAAGAGAGGCATAATAAAAAATCTTTCAACTTTTGAAGTGCAATTGGACCAGATATTTTATACAAAATGAGAAAAAAGGAGAAATTCATGGGTTTAAGAATTGTTTATGGAAAAACAGGAACAGGAAAAAGTAGTTTATGCTTTTCAGAAATAGCAAAATTAATAGAAAAAGAAGAAAATATATATTATATTACTCCAGAACAATTTTCATTTACAGCTGAAAAGAATTTAATGGGATTTTTAAAAGAGAAGGCAGTTATGAATGCAGAAGTTATTACTTTTAGTAGAATGGCCAATAGAGCATTAAATGAGATTGGAGGAAGAAATAGAATAAATTTATCAAAATGTGGAAAAGCTATGTTAATTTATTCTATTTTATTAAAACATCAAAATGATTTTCGATTTTTAGGGAAAAGTGATGAAAATATAGAAATTGGAATTCAAAGTATTACAGAATTAAAAAAACATGGAGTTACATTAGAATTATTAGATAAAGAAATCGAAAAAATAGAAGATAAATATTTAAAGACTAAATTAGAAGATATTAGATTTATTTATCAGAACTATGAAGAGAAAATTTTACAAAATTATATTGAAGAAACAGATTTACTAGATTTTTTAGCAAAAAATATAGAGAATTTAAGTTGGATAAAAAATAGTATTATTTATATAGATGAATTTTCTGGATATACAGCACAAGAATATGAAGTGATTAAACAGTTTATTAAATATGCAAAACAAGTTAATATTACATTATGTATTGATAATTTAGAAATGCAAACTAATCCAGATATAGATGTGTTTTATTCAAATAAACAGACATTAAAAAGATTAATTAGAATTATTAATGAAAATCATTTTAAACTCGAAAAACCTGTGAACTTAGAAAAACAATATAGATTAAAAAATGAAGAATTACAAGTTTTAAGTCAAAACTTAGTTAATATAAAATCCACAAAATATGAAAAAAATGTGGAAAATATACATCTATTTTTAGCAAAAAATAGGTATTCAGAAATTGAAAATATAGCAAAAACGATTTTTAATTTAATAAGAGAAAAACAATTAAGATACAGGGATATAGCAATTATTACAAAAAACATAGATATGTATTCTTCATTAGTAAGAAGTATTTTTGCAAAATATGATATACCTGTCTTTATAGACGAAAAGAGAGATTTAAATCAAAATATTATTGTACAATATATACTTTCAATTTTTGAAATTTTTACAAATAATTATACAAATGAAGCAATGTTTAATTATATAAAATTAGGTTTTTTAGAAATAGAAGAAGATGAAATTTTTAAATTAGAAAATTATTGTACAAAATGGGGAATTAAGCGAAATAAATGGAAAGAAAATTTCAAATATGAAATGGAGGATAAAACAAAAAGACAAGATATTGAAAGACTAAATGAAATTAGAAAACAAATAATAGAGCCACTAGTTATACTAAAAAAGAATATAGATAAAGAAAAAACAGCAAGCAATATTGCAAAGCAAATTTATATATTTTTAAAAGAACAAAATATAGAAGAAAAAATTTCGAAAAAAGTTGAATTTTTAGAAGAAAATGGATTAATTGATTTAGCAAATGAATATATTGAAAGTTATAATATTATTTTAGAAATTTTAAATCAAATCATTTTAGTATTTAAAGAAGATAAAATGAATATTGATACTTATAGCAAAATTTTGAAAATTGGGTTAAAAAATAGTGAACTGGGTAAAATTCCAGCAACACAAGACCAAGTAACACTAGGAGATGTTGATAGGACAAGAAGCCATAAAGTCCAGGTTGTATTTGTCATTGGGTTAAATGATGGTGTTTTTCCAAGTGTTAATAAGTCAGAAGGTTTTCTAAATGATACAGATAGAGAAAAACTAAAAAATGATGGTATAGAATTGGCAAATGGAACATTAGAAAACTTATATGAAGAAAACTTTAATATATATAAAGTTCTAACAACTGCAGAACAAGAAATATATTTATCATATATATCATCAGATGGAGAGGGAAAATCTTTAAGACCATCTCTTGTAATTTATAAAATTAAAAAGACCTTTCCAAAGTTAGAAGAACAAAGTGATATTATCAATAAAAATTATGAAATTATATGTCAAAACATTACTTATGAAGAATTATTAGAAAAACTATATCAATTAAAAAAGAAAGAGGATATAGAGAAGTTATGGTATGTAGTATATGATTGGTATAAACAAAATCCAAAATGGAATATAAGATTAAAACAAGACATGGAAGGGTTAACTTATACAAACATACCTAAAAAATTAAGAAGAGAAAATCTAAATAAATTATATGGAAATACTCTACATACAAGTGTATCCAGATTAGAGCAATATAGAAAATGTCCATTTTCTTATTATTTGCAATATGGATTAAAAGTAAAACCAAAGGAAGAATTAAAAATCCAAAGTTTTAATACAGGGTCTTTTATGCATGAAACTATAGATGAATTTTTTAAATATGTACATGAAAATGATTTGAATTTAGCAGAATTAGAGGAACTAGATATTCAAAATATTGTATCTAAAATTATTGATGAAAATTTAGAATTGTCAAAAAATTATATGTTTAAAGCTACTGTGAAATATAAAATTTTAGTAAGAAGACTAAAAAAGATTGTTAGTAAAGCTTTAAAATATATTATTCAAACATTAATTTATAGTGATTTTACAATTAAAGGAACAGAAATAGAATTTAGTACAAAAGGTGAATACAAACCAATACAATTGGAATTAGAAAGTGGAAAAAGAATTGAGATTACAGGAAAAATAGATAGAATTGATATTGCAAAAGAGGAAGATGGAAATTATTTAAGAATTATTGATTATAAATCTTCAAGCAAAAACATTGACTTAAATGAAGTATATGCAGGATTACAAATACAGTTACTAACCTATTCAGATGCTGTGTGTAAGGAAGATGATTTAATTCCAGCAGGGATATTTTATTTTTCTCTATTAGAGCAAATGATAAAAGCAGATAAAAAAATATCAGATGAAGAAATAGAAGAACTTATCAGGAAAAATTTCAAGATGAAAGGATTGATTGTTGCTGATGTGAAAATTATCAAAATGAATGATAATTCTTTAACAACAGGGAATTCTAAAATAATTCCAGCATCTATTAGTAAATCAGGAGAAGTGATTGAAAAATGGACAAATGGTGTAAAACAAGAAGAATTTGGGATTTTACAAAAATATATTTACAAAACCATAAAAGAAATTGGAAAAGAAATATTTGATGGCAATATTAATCTAAAACCATATTATAATAATGGAAAAACACCATGTGAATATTGTGAATATAAATCTATATGCAGGTTTGATTCAAGAACAAAAGAAAATACCTATAAATATATCCATAAATTGTCAAAAGATGATATAATAAAAAAAATGAAAAAAGATTTACAAGGAGGTAAGGATATTTAAGAAAAAATATCCTAAATAATTTATGAAAGATTTATCTAATAAAAACATAATCCATGTAAAAGATAAGAAAATAGAATATTTACAATTTAGAAAATTACTAGAATATAAAGATATTATTAATCATGGATATGCATTAGGATTAGATATAGGATTTAAAACAACAGCAGTAGAACAGAAACCAACATCAACAGAAAGAATGCAATTAGCTAAACAATCCTATAAAAAACTATGTAATGATATAGGAATAGATTATGCACATATTGTGCAAGCTAACCAAAATCATACAGATATCATCAAAACTGTTCAATCAAAAGTAAATATAGATAAACCTGATTTTAGTTTGACAGAAGAAGGAATAGAAGATGGGCTTATTACAAGCAAAAGGAATCTGGCGTTATCAACAACAAATGCAGACTGTATTTTGATATTGTTTTTTGACCCAGTAAAACATGTAATTGCAAATACACATTCTGGTTGGAGAGGAACATTACAAAGAATTTCTATTAAGACAGTTCAAAAAATGGTAAAGGAATTTGGTAGTAATCCTAAAGATATAATATGTTGCATTTGCCCAAGTATTAGGAAATGCCATTTTGAAGTAGATGAAGATGTTAAAGATATGTTTGAAAAAGAATTTTGCGATTTAGAGCATACGAGATTTATGGATATAGAAAAAAATAAAAATGCGAAATGGAATATTGATACTGTTTTAATTAATAAAATACTACTGCAAAGAGAGGGAGTAAAACTAGAAAATATTATTGATTCAGGAATTTGTAGTGTTTGTAATTCAGATATTATGCATTCCTATAGAATTGAAAATAAAGATTATAATACAGAAACAGCTATTATAGAATTAAAATAAAAATTTGCTACAATTCAAAAAGATTGTGGATTGTAACAAAAATTTATATGTAGTAAAATAAGAAATATTAATAATAAAAGAAAAAGGATGTAATAAAAATGTTTAAAACATGGGAAGAATTAGAAGAATCAATTAAAGATTGTAATAAGTGCAAATTGTGTAACACAAGACAAAATATTGTATTTGGCACTGGAAATAAAACTACAAATTTAATGTTTATTGGAGAAGGACCTGGTGCTGATGAAGATAGGTTAGGTGAGCCTTTTGTGGGAAGAGCTGGAAAATTAATGAATTTAGCATTTGAAATTTTAGGTATTGATAGAGAAGAAGTATATATTGCAAATGTTGTAAAATGTAGACCTCCAGCTAACAGAAATCCAGAGGAAGATGAAGCAATAGCATGTCTAAATTATTTAAGAAATCAGGTAATACTTGTACAACCTAAAATTATTGTTTTATTAGGTAGTGTTGCTTTAAAAAATATATTAGGAAAAGAATATGGTATAACAGCTTCTAGAGGAAAATGGATAGAAAAGAAAGGAATAAAATATATGCCAACTTGGCATCCAGCAGCTTTATTAAGAGATGAAACGAAAAAAATAGATTTTATAAAAGATTTGCAAAAAGTAGTAGAAGAAATTAATTTGAGTTATAGTACAGATGAGTCATTTTTATTGACTTAATGATATGAAAAATGTAAAATATAAGAAAAAAGGAGTTAAGGTTGAAAAATAATTACAAAAATTTAATTCTTTTCCAACCAATTTGTTACTTGCGAAAGGAATGAGATTAAAAATGGCAGAAGAAATAGAAGAAAAAGCAAATTATTGTTTAAATTGTAAAGTAAAACCATGTTCTTTAAAAGGATGTCCATTAAATAATAATATACCAGATTTTATACAAGCCTTAAAAAAACAAGAATATTTTGAAGCATATAAAATTTTATCAGAAACAACTATTTTACCAGGTGTATGTGGAAGAATTTGTCCACATGAAAAACAATGTCAAGGAGCTTGTGTAAGAGGAATAAAGGGAAAAACAGTTTCAATAGGAGAATTAGAAGCTTATACATTTGATAAGGCACATGAATTAGGATATCATTTAGCAGATTGTTATGAAAAAAAACAAAAAAGGGATAAGAAAGTAGCAATTATAGGGGGAGGACCAGCAGGTCTAACTTGTGCAACTTTTTTAGCAAAAGAAGGAATACAAGTAACAATATATGAAAAATATGACTATTTAGGTGGTTTATTAATGTTTGGAATACCAGATTTTAGATTACCGAAAGATATTGTAGAAAATACAGTAAAAGATATTTTAGATTTAGGAATAGAAGTAAAATATAATCAAGAACTTGGAAAAGACTTTGAATTAAAAGATATAGAAAAAAAATATGATGCCATATTTTTAAGTATTGGTGCTAATTGTTCTTCTAATATGGGAGTAGAAGGAGAAAACTTAGAAGGTGTTTATGGTGGTAATGAACTATTAGAATACAATCTACATCCTGATTATAAAGGGAAAAAGGTTATTGTTACAGGGGGAGGAAATGTTGCAATGGATTGTGCTAGGACTATTAATAGATTAGGAGCAAAAGAAGTAACAGTAGTTTATAGAAGAGCAGAAGAACAAATGCCAGCAGAAAAGAAAGAAATACAAGATGCAAAAAATGAAGGGATACAATTTGCTTTTCAAAATAATATTGTAAAAATAATAGGAAATAATAAAGTAGAAAAAGTTGAATTAATTAAAACAGAATTAGTTCAAAAAGAAGGAGAAAGTAGATTATCTCCTGTTAATATTGAGAATAGTAATTATGTATTAGATGTAGATTATATTATTATGGCATTAGGTTCAAAGCCACAAAAATGTGTGAAAAAATTAGGATTAGATTTGAATAAATGGGGAAATATTCAAGTGGACGAAAAGTATAAAACATCTAATCCTAAAATCTATGCAGGAGGAGACCTAGCAGGAGTTAAAGGAACTGTTGCATGGGCTTCAAATTCAGGAAAAGAAGTGGCAAAACAAATATTAGAGAATTTGTAAAAAATATTATACACAAAATCATTACATAAATTTTGAGATAAAACAAAAATACGACATGTAAAAATATAAAAGAATTTTTACATGTCGTGTTTATATATTTTTTTATAACATCAATAATTAAGACATATTTTCGTTTTTAGAAAAATTCCCAAACACTAATTTTTTTATAGCTCTAAATATTGACATAATTTTACTTTCATGTTTAGGTTTAACATGAATAGCTGTCTCAATACCACCATTTTCTAAAATGTTATATTTATGCTCTAGTTGAGACATTTTTTCAATATAATAATTATTGAAAAAAGTATATCCTTCAGCAAATCCTAGATAAGCCTTTATATCATACAATTTTTTTCTGTAATTTTCTAATTCTTCTAAGTTTGTTATATTTAAAAAAGCTTTATCAAAATAACTAGAAATAATTAGGTTTTGTGTTCTTAAAAATGTTACTTTAATTTTTTCCTTTAAATTATCAATTTTTTGTACCATGTCATCCACTTTTTTATTTCTATCATCAATTAAAGCAATTTTATTATTTAATTTTATAATATCTTCTTCAGCAAATAAAATATCATCAAGTGCATTTTGAATGGCCATAAAAACTTTTTGAGATGTTAACTTAGAAAATTTTATTTTAAAATTATCATCACTATTTAAAGTACTTTTAAATAAAATATCTTCACCTGTAATGAAAGCTAATTGATTTACCAAACAACATTCCAAAGGATAATAAGAAGGACTTGTTGTTTCAAAACTTATACCAAAATATTTGACATAATCTTTTGGTATACCAATAACTTTTGAAGACATTAATTGAACTGCTGCTTCATTTAAACCTAGTCCATAAATTTTGAATTCTGTATAATTACATAATCCCATTTTAAGTAAATAATTTCGTTTATCTTTAATTTCCTGAAGATAGTGAATACATTCATGAATAGCAAATTCTTCCATTTCTTCTACAGGAATATGTTCATTAAAATAAATAGATGTATTTTTATAATAATAATTTGCTTCTGCCATTCCTTCAGGCATTTTTGCTTTATACATATTTAACCTAGATAATTTCATAAATAATTCATTTTCATTTAGCTCATAAGAAGGAAAAGTTTGGCATAATTTTGAAGCAATACTTTTAGCAATAGAGTTAATTTTTAGTGTTTCTAATTTGTGGATTACCTCAATTCCATCTTTTTTTAAATCGGATTTTATACTCATTTTCATTCTCCTTGTTTATAATTTCCTAACCTTATTATACTATAAGCAAAAGACTAAAAACATTTCAATATTATTAAATATTCTTTACAGTTTAATGACAAATAATTATGAATAAAGAGTCAAGAGATTTCCTCTATAAACTGAGCTATCAAAAAATATTAAATTTGAATGAATAATTTTATATATTTTTAAAATATCAAATAAGTAAAAAGCTTTATAGATTCAATCACTATTAAAAAAGAAATGTAGAAAATTTTGGAGACTACAATGTGGAATTTTGTCGAAAAGTTTTTATTGACATTATTATATTTTGAATATATAATGACAAAAAAAGAAAGGAGGGAAACAATGAGTAGCACAAATAGAGATTTACTTTTAAAAATATATGAAGAATTAATAGATATAAAAGTAAATGAAATATCAGAAATAAAAGAGCAATTGGAAGAAATTCCGAAGATAAAAAAACAATTGGAGAAGATTCCAGAGATGGAAAAGCAGTTGGAAAAAATTCCAGAGATGAAAAAGCAATTAGAAGAAATTCCAAAGATAAAAAAACAATT
>CANAUI010000015.1 GCA_947364715.1 uncultured Clostridium sp. | reverse complement strand
AAAGGGATTAATCAATTAAATAGATTAATATTTCTATATAATTGATTATACGAGACAAAAATGAAAACAGAATATGAAATAAGGATTTTAGAAATTAATAAAGAAGAAATGATAAAAAAATTAGAAGAATTAGGAGCTACAAAGAAAGGTCATTTTGAACAAAAAAGATATGTTTATGATTTAAAACCAGTAGAAAAAGGTAAATGGATTAGACTTAGAACTAATGGAAAAGTTACGAGTCTTACTTACAAAGATATAGTAAGTAATGCAGTTGACGGAACAAAGGAAGTAGAGTTTGAAGTAGAAGATTTTGATAAGGCAAATGAATTTTTAGAGAAAATAGGATTTAAAAATAGAAGTTATCAAGAAAATGAAAGAATACAATATATTTTAAATAATGTAGAAATAGATATAGATTCATGGCCTATGATACCAACATATATGGAGGTAGAGGGAAATTCTAAAGAGCAAGTTCTTAATATGAAAAAAATTTTAAATATCGATGAAAGTAAAGTAACAACATTAAATTGTGATGATATTTATAAACAGATTTACAAAATAGATATTTCTAAAATTAAAGAATTAAAGTTTTGAATATATAGATGAAATTAAATATAAAAAATAATATTTATAATTAACATAGGGAGGAATGAATAATATGTTTGCCATTATTGAAATAGGAAGTAATATTCATCAATTTTTAAGATGAAGCACATTTTTTGGTGTGTCTATTAAATTTAAAATATAAAAATAAAAAATTAAAATAAATGGAGATATCGAGAGATAATCATTCATTTATAGAGATAGGAGATAAATTTATGGATAGAAAATTAAAAATAATAATAAATAAATGTCCTCAAAATCATAAATGTCCAGCTGTAAAAGTTTGTCCAGTTGGAGCATTAAGTCAGAAAGATTTTGAAGCACCTAAAATAGATTATGATAAATGTATAAGATGTGGTAAATGTTCAAATTTTTGTCCTAAAAAAGCATTAATATTAGAATAAAATTTAATATAAAAAGAAAGGGAAAACATGACAAAATTATTAATAAAACTATTTATAAAAGATAAAGATGTAGAAAAACCAGAAACAAGAACAAAATATGGAATGCTTTCAAGTGTAACAGGAATTGTTGTTAATATATTATTATCAGCAATAAAATTAATTATTGGAATATTTGCAAATTCAATTTCTATTATTTCAGATGCATTAAACAATGTAACAGATGCAGGTTCATCAATTGTTACTATGATTGGATTTAAAGTTTCTCAAAAAAAGGTAGACAAAAATCACCCATGGGGACATGGAAGAATGGAATATATAACAGCATTTATTGTAGACATCTTAATTGTATTAGTAGGTGTGGAATTGTTTAGAAGCTCTTTTGACAAAATAATTCACCCAACATTACCAGACATTAATAATATTACTATTACAATTTTAATTATTGCAGTTTTAACCAAACTGTGGTTATTCATATTTTACAATAAAATTGCTAAAACAATAGATTCTACAGCAATTAAAGGAAATGCATATGATAGTATTTCTGACTCAGTATCTACTTTTGTTGTATTATTATCTGCTGTTATTGCTAAAATATATGGAGTATCTATTGATGGTTATGCAAGTATATTAGTATCTATATTTATTTTATTTACAGGATTTAAAGCTTTAAGAGAAACAGTTGATTTATTATTAGGAATGAAGCCAGACGCAGAATTTGTAGAAAAATTAGAAAAATTTGCTAAAGAATATGAAATGATATCAGGTATTCATGACATAATGGTACATGATTATGGACCAGGGAGAAAGATTATATCTTTTCATGCAGAAATTCCTTCAGACTGTGATATATGTAAAGCACATGATGTAATAGACAAAATGGAACAAGATATTTATGAAAAATTCAATTGTATTACAACTATTCATATGGACCCAATTGTAACAGATGATGAAGAAATTAATGGAATGAAGAAAAAAGTAGAGGAAATTGTAAATGAAATTAATCCGAAATTTTCTATTCATGATTTTAGAATGACAGATGGTGGAGATAGAATAAATTTGATATTTGATTTAGTTATTACTTCAGATACTAACATAGAACACGAAAAATTAAAAAATATAGTTCAACAAAAAATACATGGTGTGAATGATAAATATTATGCAGTACCTAAAATTGAAAACTCATATGTATAATGGGAAAAGAATTTGACAAAAAAACAAAAAAATGTAATAATTATGCAATAAAAGTAAGTTATGTCTTAATAAATGGAAAAAGAAAAGAGGAATTAAAATGAGCAAATATTATTTTACATCAGAAAGTGTAACAGAAGGACATCCAGATAAATTATGTGACACAATTTCGGATTGTATATTAGATGAATATTTAAAACAAGATAACCATGCAAGAGTAGCAGTAGAAACTTTTGCCTCAGGTAATAAAATTACTATTGCAGGACAAGTAACTGCTAAAGGAGAAATAGATATTGAAAAATTAGTAAGAGAAACAGTAAAAGAAATTGGTTATGATAATGAAAATATAGATATGGATTATAGAACTTGTAAAATTGATATCAATATTACAAAACAAAGTCCAGATATTGCATTAGGAGTAGATATAGGTGGTGCTGGTGACCAAGGTATTATGTTTGGATTTGCTTGTGATGAAACAACAGAATATATGCCATATGCTATTTCTATGGCACATAAGTTATCAAAAAAATTAACAGAAGTAAGAAAAAATGAAGAAATTGATTATTTAAGACCAGATGGAAAAACACAAGTAACAGTTGAATATGAAAATGACATACCAAAAAGAATTGAAACAATATTGATTTCTGCACAACATGATGAAAAAGTTAGTCAAGAAGAATTAAAAAAAGATATAATTGAAAAAGTTATCAAACCAGTAATTTCAGAAGATATGATAGATGAAAATACAAATATTTATATTAACCCAACTGGAAAATTTGTAATTGGAGGACCATTAGGAGACACAGGTCTTACTGGTAGAAAAATTATTGTAGATACATATGGTGGATATGCAAGACATGGTGGAGGTGCTTTTTCTGGAAAAGATGCAAGTAAAGTAGATAGGTCTGCAGCATATATGTTAAGACATATTGCCAAAAATATTGTTGCAAATGGATATGCAAAAAAGTGTGAAATACAAATTTCTTATGCTATAGGAATGAAAGAGCCATTATCTATCAATATAAATACTTTTGGAACAGGTATTTTATCAGAAGAAAATCTAATTACAAAAATTAAAGAAAAGTTTGATTTAACACCAGATGGAATTATTAATTATTTGGAATTAGATAAACCAATTTATGCATTAACAACAAATTATGGTCATTTAGGAAAAGAAAACTTAACATGGGAAAGAGTAATTAAATTATAATTTATAAAATTAGAAAGAAGTGTATAATTACAAATGCTAAAACGAATTATAGAAAAGAATTATAAATGGATTGTATTTTTCCTTTGTATAATTATTGTTTTGATAATGTTAGAAGATGTATTTAAAAATGAACAATTAACATTAGATATATTAGTATATAAACTAGTAATTATTAATCTAAGGTCAGAACCATTAACTGTTATTATGAAAGTAATAACAAATCTATCTTCTGCATATATATTGATAGTAATAACATTAGGGACATTGATTTTTATAAAAAATAAAAAAGTAGGTTTATGTGTAGCAAGTAATTTAGTAATTATAACTGCATTAAATCAATTATTAAAATATATTATACAAAGGCCAAGACCAGAAGGATATAGATTAATTGCAGAAAGTGGATATAGCTTTCCTTCAGGACATTCTATGGTTAGTATGGCATTTTATGGATTTATCATTTATTTAATATGGAAAATGATTAAAAATAAAAAAATAAAATATATTAGTTGTGGCATTTTTGGACTTTTAATACCAATGATTGGGTTTAGTAGAATTTATTTAGGAGTGCATTATGCAAGTGATGTAATTGGTGGTTTTGCAATTTCTATGGCTTATTTATTAGTATTTACAAATATTACGAAATTTATTTTGCAGTTTAAAAAGGAAAAAATGAAGATGTTAGATAAAAGGAAAATTGTTAAATTAAAAAAGAAAAGAAAAAAAATAAAAAATAGTTTTAAATATGCTTTTGAAGGAATCGGAGAAGCATGGAAAACAGAACAAAATTTGAAAATACATTTTGCTATTATGATATTAGTAATTATTGCAGGGTGCATTTTTAGGATTTCAGCAATGGAATGGATTATATGTTTGTTATTATTTGCAATTGTTATTTCGTTGGAGTTAGTTAATACAGCAATCGAAACAACTGTAGATATCGCTATGCCAGATATTAATGAAAAGGCAAAATATGCAAAAGATATTTCTGCAGGTGCTGTACTATTTTCTGCAATAATTTCTGTTATTATTGGATTAATCATATTTTTACCTAAAATATTTAATTAATATTACTTAGCTGTGAACTGAAGCAAATAGATGTTAAAGCACAAAGTTTTTTTAGAAAAGACTTGTGCTTTTCTTAATTTATAGTATATAATATTTAAGAACAAGAAGATTAAAAAACTTAACTTTTAAAACTAGATTTATATCTTATGAAAGGAAAGTGAGAGAAAATGTCATTTATTGAAGAAATAAAACAAAGAGCAAGACAAGAAATTAAAACAATTATCCTTCCAGAAGCAGAAGACATAAGAGTATTAAAAGCAACTGAAAAGGTAATAAAAGAAAAATATGCAAATATCATTTTAATAGGAAATGAACAAAAAATTTTAGAAAAGGCAAAAGAAAATAATATAAATATTGAATCTGCAAAAATTGTGGACCCACAAAAATCAGAAGATTATGACAAATATGCAAATCTTTTATATGAATTAAGAAAAAACAAAGGAATGACAATAGAAAAAGCAAAAGAATTAGTATTAGAGCCAGTATATTATGGAATGTTAATGGTAAAAGATAATAAAGCAGATGGGTTAGTTTCAGGAGCAGTGCATTCTACATCAGATACATTAAGACCAGCTTTACAAATTTTAAAAACAGCACCAAATACTAAATTAGTTTCTGCATTTTTTGTTATGGTAGTACCTAATTGTGAATATGGTGAAAATGGTATATTTATATTTGGAGATAGTGGATTAAATGAAAATCCTAATCCAGAACAATTATCAGAAATTGCGATTTCATCAAGTAAAAGTTTTAAACAACTAGTAGGAAAAGAAGCAAAAGTAGCAATGCTTTCTTATTCTACTTATGGAAGTGCACATTCAGAATTAACTGAAAAAGTAATAGAAGCAACAAAATTAGTAAAAGAAAAACAAAATGACTTATTAGTGGATGGAGAATTACAATTAGATTCAGCTATTATCCCAGAAATTGCAAAATCAAAAGCTCCAAATAGTCCATTAAAAGGAGAAGCAAATGTATTAATATTTCCTGACTTAAATGCAGGAAATATAGGATATAAATTAGTACAAAGATTAGCAAAGGCAGAAGCATATGGACCATTATGTCAAGGTATTGCAAAACCAGTAAATGATTTATCAAGAGGTTGTAATAGTGACGATATAGCAGGTGTTGTTGCTATAACAGCAGTACAAGCACAATAGTACATTTTTAAAATTTAATACCTCAAAAAATAAATATATGGTGTTAAAGAAAATTAAAAAATAAAGAGAGGTATATATGAAAATATTAGTATTAAATTCAGGAAGTTCATCATTAAAATATCAAGTAATTGATATGGAGACACAAAACTTTTTAGCAAAAGGATATTTTGAAAGAATTGGTCAATCAGATTCATTTTTGACACATAAAGTGAATGGAGAGGTACATAAATTTGAACATTATGCTAAAGACCATGACAAAGCAATTTCATTTGTGTTAAGTAGACTTATGAATCCACATTATGGTGTTATAAAAAACTTAGAAGAGCTAGGTGGAATTGGACATAGAGTTGTACATGGTGGAGAAAAATTTGCTAATCCAGTAGTAATAACAGATGAAGTGATAAAAGGAATAGAAGAATGTGTTGATTTAGCACCATTACATAATCCAGCAGCAATATTAGGAATTAAAGCTTGTAAAAAATTAGCTCCTAATATAAAAATGGTAGCTGTATTTGACACAGCATTTCATCAAACTTTAGAAAAAGAAAGATATATTTATCCAATACCATATGAATACTATGAAAAATATGGAGTAAGAAAATATGGATTTCATGGAACTTCTCATCAATTTGTTGCAAATAGAGTAGCAGAATTAGTAGGAAAAGACATCAAAGAATTAAAAATAATTAACTGTCATTTAGGACAAGGTGCAAGTGTTTGTGCAATCAAATATGGTAAATCAGTAGAAACAAGTATGGGATTAACACCACTAGGAGGAATTTCTATGGGAACTAGAAGTGGAGATTTAGACCCATCAGTGGTTACCTATATTATGAAAAAAGAAAATTTAAAACCAGATGAAATGGAAAAAATATTAAATAAACAATCAGGAGCTTATGGAATATCAGGTGTATCTGTAGATTTCAGAGATATAGAAATAGAAGCTTCTGCAAAAGATACTAGGTCAATATTGGCACTTGACAATTTCCATTACTTGGTTGCTAGTTATGTTGCTAAATGTGCAGTAACTATGAATGGATTTGATATATTAACATTTACAGCAGGTGTAGGAGAAAAAGGTCAGGATTCAAGAGAAGCTATTTGTGATTATTTAGAAGTATTTGGTGTTAAAATAGATAAAGAATATAATCAAAAAATTAAAGGAATTGAAGCAGAAATTACAGCAAAAGATGCAAATATTAGAACTTTTGTTATTCCTACAAATGAAGAACTAATGATAGCAAGAGAAACTATGGAAGCATAGATAAAATTTGAATATTGGAAAGGAAGTATAGTAAAAGTGAAAATTTTAGTTTTAAATTGTGGTAGTTCATCACTAAAATATCAATTAATTAATATGGAAACAGAAGATGTATTAGCTTCTGGAAAATATGAAAGAATAGGAGAAGAAGAAGCATTTATTACTCATAAAGTAAATGGACAAAAAATTGAAATTAAGAAACCAGCATATAACCATAAAGAAGCAATTGAATTTACTTTAGAACAATTTACAAATCCAGAATATAAAGTGATTGAGTCTTTAGACGAAATTAGTGCTGTTGGACATAGAGTTGTACATGGTGGAGAAAAAATAACAGAATCAGTTGTTATAACAGATGAAGTTATCAAAATAGTAGAAGAATGTACAGACTTAGCACCATTACATAATCCAGCATGTATGTTAGGAGTTGAAGCATGTAGAGAGGTTATGCCAAACAAACCAATGGTAGGAGTATTTGATACAGCATTCCATTCATCAATTCCTAAAGATAAATTTATTTATCCAATACCATATGAATATTATGAAAAATATGGAGTAAGAAAATATGGATTCCATGGAACTTCTCATATGTATGTATCTCAAAGACTTGGAGAAATAGAAAATAAATCTCTTGAAGGAACAAAAATTGTTACTTGTCATTTAGGTCAAGGTGCTAGTATATGTGCTGTAAAAGATGGTAAATCAATAGATACTAGTATGGGGTTAACACCACTTGCAGGATTACCTATGGTGACAAGAAGTGGAGATTTAGACCCATCAGTTGTTACTTTTATTATGAAAAAAGAAAATCTAGAAGCTCAAGAAATGGAAGATATTTTAAATAAAAAATCAGGATTAGCAAGTATATCAGGAATGGCACCAGACTTTAGAGTTATAGAAGATGAATCAAATAAAGGAACAGAAAGAGCAAAAATGGCAATTGAACAATTCAACTATTCAATTGCAAGTTTTATAGCAAAATATGCAGTAGCTATGAAAGGAATTGATTATATAATATTTACAGGTGGTATAGGTGAAAACCAAATTAATATTAGAAAGGGTATTTGCGAAAAATTAGAATTTATGGGTGTAAAATTGGACTCAGAAGAAAACAACATGAGAGGAGAAGAAAAATTAATTTCAACACCTGATTCAAAAGTAAAAGTATATGTAATACCTACAAATGAAGAGTTAATGATTGCAAAAGAAACTAAAAGACTTGTTAACTAATATAGAATAATAAGAAGAAATTTTACAGGGTAAATTTGTGTGATAATTATTTTATAACTTTAGTTTGTACCTTGAGAAAGGAATGTGATTTAACTATGAGATTTGAATTTGATGATTTTAATTTTAAAGACCAAGTTGAATTTATGAATCTTAATAAACAAATGCAACAAAACCATATAGAAAATAATCAAATTATAGGATTTAATAGTGATATAATATATAATTTTATAGAAAACAAAGATAATAATAAAAACATTTAAAAAATGTAAAAAAAACTTTTAGACATAAAGAAACATATTCTAAATGTAATTAAGTTAAAGAGAAAATATACAAAGGATGATAATTAATGAGAAAAGTAATACTAGATTCACTAAAAAAATATAAATTGAGTTTTTTAATACATTTTATATTTATAGGATTAAATATATACATATTGACAATTCCTGCAAAAATTATAGGGGATATTGTTGATATGTTATATGACATAGAAACAAATAAGCAATATATTATTAATAACATATATTTCCTTTTGGGAATATGTGTTGTTTTGATATGTGTTAGAATGGTATGGAAATATACAGAAACGGTAATATCAAGAGGACTTGAAAAAGATATAAAACTAAAATTATTTAAAAGATTTTTAAAATTAAAATTAAAAGATATACAAAACATAAAAAATGGAGAGATTATGTCTTATTTTGTAAAAGATACAAATGAAATTCGAGGTGCTACATATAGGATTATATCTCATGGAGCAAGAATTTTTTATACATTTATTATAGCTATTTATCAAATGGCAAGTGGTGTTAACATATATTTAACAATTGCTACCATTATACCAATTATAATTGCTTGTTTTATGATGGTAAAAATAAAAAATCAAGTAGAGAAAAGTTTTGTAAAGGCACAAAAACAATTTACAGAACTTTCTGAATATGTACAAGAAAGTACAGATAGTATTCAAACAACAAAGGCATATGTTTGTGAAAAAAAACAATTAGAAGATTTTATTAAGAAAAATCGTAAAGTAAAACAAAGTAATAATACAGTAGATATTTATTCAAATTTATTAACCACAACTGTTAATATATGTTTTGGACTTTGTTATTCAATTGCCTTATTATATGGAGGAAAATTAGTAGTTGATGGACAAATTACTGTAGGAGAATTGATTACTTTTAATGGATATATTGGACTTTTTGTTGGACCAGTAAAATGGATTCCAACAGTAATTACAAGAGTTAAGAGAGCACAAATATCTTATAAAAGATTAAATAAAGTATTTGAACTAGATACAGAAAAAATAAATGTAAAAGAAAAAGAAATAGAAAATGTATTAGAAGGAAACATTGTTATTAAAGATTTAACTTTCCATTATCCAAAAATAATGGAAAATGCATTAGAGAATATTAATATAAAAATAAAAAAAGGAGAAACTCTAGGAATTATTGGAACAATTGGAAGTGGGAAGACAACATTAATGAATTTATTAACAAGATTATATAGTGTTCCAAGAGGTAAAATAGAAATTGATGGCAAAGATATTAATGATATACCAATAGAAGTATTAAGAGAAAATATTTGCTATATTACTCAAGATAACTTTTTATTTTCTTCAACATTAAAAGATAATATTAGTTTATTTAAAGAAGAATATAGAATAGATGAAATAAAAGATAGTACAAAAAAAGCAGTTATTTATGATGAGATATCTAAAATGCCAAAAGGAATTGAAACCAAAATCCAAGAAAGAGGTGTTGATTTATCAGGAGGACAAAAACAAAGAGTGGCAATTTCGAGAGCATTTTTAAAAAATAGTCATATTTTGATTTTTGATGATACCTTTTCAGCTTTAGATAATAGAACTTCTCAGTCTTTATTGAAAAATATAAAGGAGTTTTCAGGAGAAAAAACTTGTATTATTATTTCAAATAAAGTATCAGATATAAAAGATAGTAATGAAATTATTGTCTTAAAAGATGGAGAAATTATAGAAAGAGGAAATCATGAACAATTAATTAAACAACATGGATTATATAATGAATTTTATGAACAACAATTCACAAAAACAGAAGAAGGTATGTTAGTGTGAAGAAAATAAAAAAGGAATGAGGTTAGAAATGAAAAATCAAACATTATATAGAATCTATAAAATGTTAAAACCACAGAAAAAGGCAATTATTATTATATCTATTTTATCAATTTTAATTAGTTTATGTGAAGTTATAAAACCATATTTAATTAAAGTTGTTATTGATGATTATTTAAGTGTTGGATTATGGCAAAAAGGTGCTATGACAATTGGGATTATTGGCAGTATATATATAGCAATTGTATTAATTGGCAATATCTTAGAATTTGTAGTAACAACAGCTACTAGTATGACAGGAGAAAACATAGTATGTTTTGTCAGAAATAAACTATATAAACATTCACAATATTCTAGTATGAAATTTCATGATAAAACACCAGCAGGAACACTTTTTGTGAGGATAACTAATGATGTAGAAGATATTACAACTATGTTTAAAGATGTAATTACAACTTTTGCGAAAGATATAGTAATGATTATTGCTTTGATTGTTATTATGCTATCTATTAATTATAAATTAGCATTATTATGTTTCACAATGATTCCATTTGTAATTATAACTTCTATTATTATAACAAGAATTAGTAATAAAGTAAGAGAATATTCTAAAAATGTAAAAACAAAATTAAATATATTTTTAGCAGAATCTATCTATGGTGTAAAAATTATTAAGATATTTAATAGACAATTTGAGAAAGAAAAAGAATGTGAAAAATTAGCACAAGAATTTTATAAATCAAGAATGCCAACATCATTTACAGAAGGATTTTTGTTTGGTATGATGACTGTTTTTGAAAATATTAGTGTAGCAGTCATTGTATGGGTTTGTGTAAATCATATGTTTCATATTAGTTTAGATGTTGGTGTTATTTATATATTTATTACATATATAAAACAGATATTTGAGCCAATTAATCGTATTGTAGAAAATTTTGAGACTATCCAGGAAGCAGTAGTATCAATTAATAAAATTTATGATATTTTAGACAATAAAGAATACTTGGAAAATTTTGAAGGTGGAAAAGAATTAGGAAAAATAAAGGGAAAAATCGAATTTAAAAATGTATGGTTTGCATATAAAGATGAAGATTGGGTCTTAAAAGATGTTAGTTTTACAATCGAGCCAGGGCAAAATATTGCTTTAGTAGGAAAAACAGGCTCTGGCAAAACAACAATTATCAATCTTATTAATAGATTTTATGAAATTCAAAAAGGACAAATATTAATAGATGGTGTAAATATTCAATATATTAATTTAAGATATTTAAGAAAACAAGTGGGAATTGTTTTACAAAATCCATTTATATTTGCAAAATCTATTAGAGAAAATATTGAGCTATGTGATAATTTATCAGATGAATATATTGAAGAAATTGCTAGATTGTCCTCAGCAGATGCATTTATCGATTCATTACCAAATGGATTAGATGAAATAGCAAGTGAAAGAGGAGATTCTTATTCAGCAGGTGAAAAACAATTACTGGCATTTGCTAGAATTTTTGCACATAATCCATCTATCTTTATTTTAGATGAAGCAACAGCCAATATTGATACTAAGACAGAAGCTTTAATTCAAAAGTCAATTGATAAATTATCAAAAGAAAAAACATCTATTTTTATTGCTCATAGATTATCAACAATTGTTAATGTAGATAAAATTATTGTATTGAGTAGGGGAGAAATTCTTGAACAAGGAAGTCATCAGGAATTATTGCAAATTCCAAATGGATATTATAATAAGTTATATAATGCTATATTATAATTAGTAACAGATATTTCTAAGTTACAGTTCACAGCCAATAAATATTACTTTTTTCATTATCTCCTCGGCTTGTTACATAGATTATAAATTCTAAGATTTAAATAACCGAGCCTCTCGTTATTACGCTTCCTCAGTTATTTAAATCTAAGAATTTATACATCTATTCCATGGCACATTCGTAGTTAATTCAAAAAGTAATATTTATTGGCTGTGAATTGTAACATTTCTAAACTATTATGTTAATAAATAATAAAATAGAGGTTTACACTATGATAAAAATGTGATATACTAGTAATATCAATTTTTTAGGAGACAATGATGACAGAATTAAAAAAGAAATTCTGCATCATTTAATTTTATTATATTTTAAAAGATGGAGGAATTAATATGGCAAAAATTTTAGAAGATGTTTCAAGAACACTAAATGAGTACTTATTATTACCAAATTTAACAGATGAAAGATGTATACCAGACAAGGTATCTTTAAAAACACCACTTGTAAAATACAAAAAAGGAGAAGAAGCAAAATATTATGCAAATGTACCAATAGTATCTGCTATTATGCAATCTGTATCAGGAGTTGATATGGGAATTGCATTAGCAAGAGAAGGTGGAGTTGCATTTATATATGGGTCACAAAGTATTGAATCACAAGCAGAAATGGTAAGACAAGTAAAAAAACATAAAGCAGGATTTATAATTAGTGATTCAAATGTAAAATCTGGGACACCATTAAAAGATGTTATTTCATTAATTCGTAAAACAGGACATTCAACAGTTATGATAACAGAAGATGGAACAGCAAATGGAAAATTTATTGGATTAGTTACAGATAAAGATTATCGTATATCAAGAGATGATATGGAAGCACCAATAGATAGCTTTATGACAGCAAAAGAAAAAGCTATATGGGCACATGAAGGAATTTCTTTATCAGAAGCAAATGATTTAATATGGGAAAACAAAATTGCATGTTTACCAATATTAACAGAAGAAGGAAACTTAAAATATTTAGTATTCAGAAAAGATTATGAAGAAAGAAAAAACAATCCTAATTCATTATTAGATGAAAATAAAAGATATGTTGTAGGTGCAGGAATTAATACTAGAGATTTTGAACAAAGAATACCAGCATTAGTAGATGCAGGTGTAGATTTAGTCTGTATGGATTCTTCAGATGGATATTCTGTATGGCAAAAAAATACAATTAATTTTGTAAGAGAAAAATATGGAGATTCTGTTAAAATAGGAGCAGGAAATGTAGTTGATAAAGAAGGATTTAGATATCTAGCAGAAGCAGGAGCAGATTTTATAAAAATTGGTGTTGGAGGAGGTTCAATTTGTATCACTCGTGAAACAAAAGGAATCGGTAGAGGAAATGCATCAGCATTAATTGATGTTGTAACAGCTCGTAACGAATATTTTGAAGAAACAGGAATGTATATACCATTATGCCTAGATGGTGGAATTGTACATGACCACCATATTACTATTGCTTTAGCACTAGGAGCAGATTTTGTTATGATGGGAAGATATTTTGCTAGATTTGATGAAAGTCCAACAAGAGTTGTAAAAAAAGGAAATGGATATGTAAAAGAATATTGGGGTGAAGGCTCTAATAGAGCAAGAAACTGGCAAAGATATGATATGGGAGGAGATACAAAACTTTCATTTGAAGAAGGTGTTGATTCATATATTCCATATGCAGGAAAATTAAAAGATAATTTAGCAATTACTTGTGCTAAAATCAAATCAACTATGTGTAACTGTGGAAGTATAACAATTCCAGAATTACATGAAAAGGCAAGATTAACATTAGTATCTGATATTAGTATTTCAGAAGGTAGTGCACATGATGTTATCTTAAAAGAAATAGATAATCAATATAAATAAGAGTTTTATATAAAAATAAATCTAAAAGATTGAGATGGATGATATCAAAAATATTCCATCTCTTTTTTGATATAATAGTAAAATTATATGTATATATGTGTTTATATAAATAAAAAAATAATGTAAAATTATAGAGAAAAATAAAAAGTATTGACCAAATAAGAGTACAAAATTAAATTTACAAACATAGAAAGGAATGATTTTAAATGAAAAAGAAATTTATTAATATACAAACAAATATGTTACAAGTGAGTAAAGTAAAAATACAAAAAATTTTAGGCTTGTTTATTTTATTTTTAATAATAGTGAATTTATTACAAATAGGGGAAGTACAGGCAGTAATGAAAAATAATAATCCATTATTAAGAGATATAAAAATTAATGGACAAGATATTAAACCACAATTTGACCAATTTATCACAGATTATGTTTTTGCAATAGATGAAAATAAAGTAGAAATAGAAGCAATAACAGATGACCCAAATGCAAAAGCAGAAATAATAGGTGATACAAATTTAAAAACAGGAGTAAATAATTTTGAAATAAAAGTGACAGCAGAAGATGGAAAAACTACAAATTCTTATTATTTACATATTACAAAAGGAAATCAAGAAAAAGCAAATGCAAATTTAAAATCTTTAGAGGTAAAAGGAATAAAATTAAATCCAGAATTTAATGATAAAGATATTAATTATCTTGTAGAATATGAAGGATATATAGAAAGTTTGGATATTACAGCAATTCCTGAAAATGAAAATGCAAAAGTAGAAATATTAGATAATAATAATTTTGTTAGTACACTTCATGTTGTTACAATCAAAGTAACTGCTGAAGATAAAATTACAACTAAAGAATATAAATTAACAGTAAAAAAAGCAGGAGAAAGTGTAGAAGACCCTAGTGGAATAGAAGAACATGAGGAAGATATAGAACAAGCAAAACAAGAGATGCAAAAACAAAATTATATTGATAGTAGTATAGTTTTAGGAGGAATTATTTTATTAATTTTACTAGTTATTGTTGTATTAATAGTAATGGCAAAAAAAGGAAAGAAAAAAATATAAAAATAAATTGTAAAAAAAAATCATAAATGTTATACTTAAGAAGAATAAAGTAGAAAAATATAAAATTTAACATTTTTAGAAAGTATAAATTTTATATAAATGGTTTATAGGTAAATCCAATAAGAAAATGGAAAAATCTTAGATGTAGATTTTTCCTATACAATAAAAAACCTAAATATACGATATAAGGAATAAAAAGATGAAAATAATAAAAAATATAATATTAATAAGTATTTTGTTTATTTTAATTATATTAAGTTTTAGTCAAGTTTCAAAAGGAGCTAGTACATATTACCAATATGTAAAAACAGGAATTAATCAATTTCCAGAAGATTATAGAGAAAGATTAAGAGAATTAGCAAATAAGTATCCAAGTTGGAATTTTCAAGCATATTATACAGGGATTTCATGGGATGAATTAATAGAAAATGAAAGAGATGAAAGTATACATAGAAATCGTGTTACAAATAATGCACCACAATCTTGGAAACATAGTTGTGAATATGTAGATAATGGATGGGCATGTGCTTCTGATGCTATTGTAGCATATTACTTAGACCCTAGAAACTTCTTAAATGAAACACAAATATTTCAATTTGTAGAAAGTTCTTATAATGAAAAAGTACAAACATTATCTGCAATACAACAATCTATTAAAGGCACTTTTTTAGATAAGACTATTACATGTAATGATTTAAATAATAATTTAGTAACAATGTCATATGCAGAGATGATTGTAAAAGCTGGACAAGACTCTAATATAAGTGCTTTTTATATTAAAAGTAAAATTATTCAAGAGGTAGGAAGCCAAGGAAGTGGGTCTGTTTCTGGAACATATCCAGGATATGAAGGATATTATAATTTTTATAATTTTGGAGCATATGATACAGGAGACCCAATTGCAAATGGTTTACTATATGCAAAAGACAAAGGATGGGACAGCCCTTATAAAGCAATTGTAGATGGAGCTAAATTAATTGGAAAAAATTATATTGAAGCAGGTCAAAATACAGCATATTTTAATAAATGGGATGTTGTTGGAACAAAAATATTGAGAGATGGAGAATCTCAAACAGTAAATAAATCAGATATGTTTTGGCATCAATATATGACAAATATTCAAGACCCAACATCACAATCATATTCAAATTATAAGTTATATAGTAACAGTTTAAAAAATGAAATAACATTTATTATACCAGTATATGAAAATATGCCAACATCTAATAAAATGCCAGAAGATGTACCAGTAGAAAGTATTAAATTAAATAAAGATAAATTTATTGTAAACATTGATGAAAAAGATGTAGCAGTAGTTTCATTTAATCCAAGTAATGCAACAAATAAAAATGTGATTTGGGAAGTATCTAATCCAGAGATTGTACGTGTTTGGAATGGAGAATTTAGAGGATTAAAAGAAGGAAAAGTAACAATTACTGCTAAAACAGAAGATGGAGAAAAAACAGCTAGTTGTGACGTATTTGTAAGAGACCCAAACAAAAAATATGTAGAACAAATTATAATTCCACAATCTCAATATATTATTAATATTAATGATGCAATTGATGTTGAATATTCATGCTTACCAAAAAATAGTGAAAATACAAAGCTTGAATGGACAACAGAAAATCCAGAAATTATCCGTGTTTGGGATAATCGTTTTAGAGGATTACAAGAAGGAATAACAGAAGTGATAGCAAGAACAGAAGATGGAACTGTTGAAGCAAAATGCAAAGTAATTGTAAGAGACCCAAACAAAAAATATGTAGAACAAATAAATATTGAAAAAGAAAAATATTTTGCTTATATAGGTGAAGCAATAGATATTAACTATACATGTATACCAAAAAACAGTTCAAATACAGATTTAGACTGGACAACAAATAATGAAGAAGTAATAAGAATTTGGGGAAATCGTTTTAGAGCTTTAAAAGAAGGAAATGCAACAATTTATGCTAAAACTAAAGATGGTACAGTAGAAACAACCTGCCAAGTTGTTATAAGAGACCCAAATAAACCTTATGTAAAAGATATTACTTTAGAAAAAACATCTTATTTAGCAGATATAAATCAAGCAATTGATATTCCATTTACTTATACACCAAAAGATGCAGTAAATGCAGAATTTGAATGGACAACAGAAAATCCAGAAATAATAAGAGTATGGGGAAATCGTTTTAGAGCTTTAAAAGAAGGAAAAGCAGAAGTAATAGTAAAAACATTAGATGGTAGTATTGAAAAGAAAATTCAAGTAGAAGTAAAAGATTTTAGCAAATATAAGGTAGAAGATATTGATATTGAACAAAAATATTATAAAGTTGGAGTTAATGAAGCAGTAGATATTCCATTCACATACAGACCACTTTATGCAGGAAATGCAGAATTTGAATGGACAACAGAAAATCCAGAAATAATAAGAGTATGGGGAAATCGTTTTAGAGCTTTAAAAGAAGGAAAGGCAGAAGTAATAGTAAAAACATTAGATGGAACAGCTGAAAAAAGGATTCAAGTAGAAGTAATAGATAATAGTAAATATAAAGTAGAAGAAATTAAATTAGAGCAAAAAGAGTATATAGTAAATATAGGTGAAGCAATAGATATTCCATTTACATATACACCTAGTTATGCATCAAATGCAGAATTTGAGTGGACAACAAATAATCCAGAAATTATTAGAGTTTGGGGAAATCGTTTTAGAGCTTTAAAAGAAGGAAAGGCAGAAGTAATAGTAAGAACATTAGATAAAACAGTAGAAGAAAGAATAAAAGTAATAGTAAAAAATCCAAATAAAATCCATGTAGAAGATATTGTGATTGACCAAACAAAATATGAAGTAAAAGTAGATGAAGCAATAGACATTCCATTTACATATACACCACTAAATGCAGAAAATGCAGAATTTGAGTGGACAACAGATAATCCAGAAATAATAAGAGTTTGGGGAAATCGTTTTCGTGCATTACAAGAAGGAACAGCTAAGCTAATTGTAAGAACTTTAGATAGAAGTGTCGAAAAACAAATTGATGTAATTGTAACAAAATAAGTTTTTGTAAACACTTTAATATATACAAGAAAAGAAGTTGATATCTCAATATCAACTTCTTTTAAGACATAAGATAACTTTCTTGACAAAAATAAGTATTAAATATATAATCAAGAAAAATAAGAAAGGCGAATTTTCATGGGAAAAATAAAAATTTTATTATATGTTTATTCTGCTATTAATTTAGGAGACAATTTATTTGTATATACACTATTAAAAAGATATCCTAATATTGATTTCTATATACAAACAGAAGATGAAACATATCAAAACATCTATGAAAAGTTTCCAAATATGCATTTTTTAAAAGAGCCAAGAAATGTAGGAATTGTAAAAGTAAAAGATTATGATGCAATTATATATATTGGAGGTTCCATTTTTATGGAATCTGAATATGCTTTTCATGAAATGAAAGAATTCAATTATTTAATTAACCAATGTATTGGACAAGGAAAGAAATTTTTTTATATGTCATCTAATTTTGGACCATATAAAACACAAGAATATTTACAAAAAGCGAGAGAAAATTTTGCAATTAGTAAAATTTGTTTTAGAGATAAAGAATCTTATGAACTATTTAAAGATTTAAAAACAGTAAGTTATGCTCCAGATTTAGCATTTTCTTTAAAAATGCCAGAAGTAAAAAAAGAAAAAAACACACTTGGAATATCTGTTATTAATTTAGAGAAAAGAGAAGACCTAAAAGACAAAACACGAATTTATGAAGAGCTAATTAAAAAAACAATTATTCAATTTGCTAAAAAAGATTACAAAATAAAATTGTTTTCTTTTTCACAATTTGAAACAGATGATAAATCAATTGAAAGAATTCAAAAAAATATCCCAAAAGAATATCAAGAAAAGGTAACAGTTAGATATTTTGATGGAGATATTGATTCTTATTTAGAAGACTATGTAAAAATGGAATATATGGTATGTACTAGATTCCATTCAATGATTTTATCAATTTTGAGTTCACAAAAGATTTATAATATAACTTATAGTAAAAAAACAGAAAATGTTATTAAAGATAGTCATTTATGTAGACATTATCAAAGGATAAAAGACTTAAAACAAAATACAAAAATTAGAAAGTTTTATTTTAAAAAACCTTCAAAAAGAAAAGTTAAAAAGATTATTTTAGAATCACAAAAACAATTTGAAAACTTAGAAAGTGTTATTCAAGAAAAAAATTAAAAATAAATATAAAAAAAGAAGTAGTTTAAAATAAAATGCTTTCAGATTTATTTAAGTACCTTTGAGCTAAGTGAGAAAGGAATGAATTTAAAAATGAAAGAAGAAAAAGAAGAATATAGTATTATAATAAAAGATGTTTATAAATCATTTAATGTTTATTATGATAAAGCAAATACAATAAAAGAAAAGCTATTATTCTTATTTTCAAGAAATAAAAAGGAAAAAAGAATTGTACTAGAAGGGATTAATGCTGAAATAAAAAAAGGAGAAGTAGTAGCTTTAATTGGTACAAATGGAAGTGGAAAATCAACTTTATTAAAATTATTAACAAAAATTATTTATCCTAATAAAGGAACAATTGAAACTAAAGGAAAATTGACATCTCTTTTAGAATTAGGAGCAGGATTTCATCCAGACTTTTCAGGAAGAGAAAATATCTATTTTAATGCATCTATTTTTGGATTAACAAGAAAAGAAATAGATAAAAGATTAGATGAGATTATTGAATTTTCAGAATTGGGAAAATTTATAGATAACCCTGTTCGTACTTATTCATCTGGAATGTATATGAGGTTAGCATTTTCTGTCGCAATTAATGTAGATGCAGATATATTATTAATTGATGAAATTTTATCAGTTGGTGATGAACATTTTCAAAATAAATGTTTTGAAAAAATGATTGAATTAAAAGGGGAAGGAAAAACTATGGTATTTGTTACTCATAGTATGGGAGCAGTAGAAAGACTTTGTGATAGAACAATATGGCTTTCAAATGGAAAAATTAAACTAGATGGAAAAACTAAAGATGTTGTTCCAAAATACATAGAGGAAACAAAATAGAGAAAGGATTGTAAGGTTGAAAAATAATTGGCATTTGGCGTCGTTAAATTTCGATTTTAATTTAATCAACGTACCTATGTACGCCTCATAAATTAAAATCTTATTTGCCTAACCAAATATCCAATTCTTTTCCAACCAGATTTGTGACTAAGGAAGGGATGAGAATAAGAATGAAAGTAGATTATAGTTTATTTCCTGGAAGAAAAATAGAAAAAGAAGAATATGAAGAAAAAAAACCAATATTTACAGTTATTACACCTTATTATAATGCTAGTAAATATATTGACACAACAATGAAATCATTATTAAATCAAACATTTCCTTATTGGGAATGGATTATAACAGATGATGGATGTAAAGAAGAAAAAGAAATAGAAAAACTAAAAGAAATAGAAAAACAAGATAAAAGAATTAAAGTAGTACATAAAAAAAATGAAGGACCATCATCAGCAAGAGATTATTCAGCAAAATTTGCCAGTGAATCAAGTAAATATATAGTTTTATTAGATACAGATGACATGATTAATAAAACTTATTTAGAGTGTGTCTATTGGACACTAGAAACAAACAAAGAAGCGACTTGGGCATATTGTGATTCTATTAATTTTGATGGAAATGAATTTACATGGACAAAATGGTTTCAACCATCTAAAATGTTAAAAGAAAATTTGTTGGTAATAACAGGAGTTATTAGAAAAGAAGCCTTCTTCAAAGTTGGAGGATTTGGTTTTAAAGAAAAGAAAATTTATGAAGACTGGTGTTTATGGTTAAAATTGATTAAAGAAGGAATGTATCCTGTAAGAATGAGCTTTTATGGGTGTTGGTACAGACAAAAACCATTAGAAGAAAGTGAACTAAGACAATCTAATACTGAGAACAAAGAAAGAGCAATGTATTTAGTTAATCAAATAGCAGACACAATAAAAGAAACAAAACCAGCTATCCAATATCCAAAAGAGGACTATAATTGGGAAGAAATTATAGAAGAAAAAGATGAAATAATTATTCCAAAAATAAAAAATAATGAAAAGAAACAAATATTAATGATTATTCCTTGGATGACAACTGGAGGAGCTGATAAATTTAATTTAGACCTTATTAAAAGAATGAATCATGAGAAATATGAATTTACAATAATTACAACAGAGCCAAATGCTAATGATTGGAGACAAGATTTTGAAGAATATGCAACTATATATGACTTAACAAGCTTTTTAGACCGTAAATATTGGACAAGTTTTGTAAATTACATAATTCAAAAAAAAGAAATTGATTTAATTTTTAACACAAATAGTCAATTTGGATATGGAATATTACCATATTTAAAAGCAAAACATCCTGAAATTCCAATTATAGATTATGTACATATGGAAGAATGGTATTGGAGAAATGGAGGATATTCTAGGGACTCTAGCAGTATTGCTTCTGTAATTGATAAAACTTATATTTGTAACCAAAATAGTGAAAAAATATTAGTTAATCATTTTAATAGAAAACCAGAAGAAGTAGAAACAATGTACATTGGTGTAGATGAAGAAGTTTTCAATCCTAGCAAATTTGATAAAAAGTCTTGTTTGGAAGACTTTAAAATTAATGGTGATGGAAAATATATAATTAGTTATATTTGCAGAATTGCTGAGCAAAAAAGGCCATATTTATTATTAGAAATTATAAAAAACATACAAGAAAAAAGAAAAGACCTTTTATTTGTAATTGCAGGAGATGGACCATTTTTAGCAGAAATGAAGAAAAAAGCAAAACGTTATAAAATAATTGACAACATGGTATTTCTAGGAAATGTCAAAGATACAAGTAAGATTTATGCAATAAGTGATATAACAATTAACTGTTCAATAAAAGAAGGATTAGCTTTAACTACTTATGAATCATTATCAATGGGAGTACCAGTAATTTCAGCAGATGTAGGTGGACAAAAAGAATTGATTAATGAAAAAGTAGGGGTTATTGTTTCTTGTATGCAAAAAGAAGAAGATATTTTTGATTTTAATTACAATATGCAAGAAATTATGCCTTATGTAGAAGGAATCGAAAAAATATTACAAGATTTAGACTCTTATAAAAAATCAGCAAGAGAAAGAATTATTAATGGATTTACTATTGATAATATGATTAAAAATATGGAACAAGTGGTTGAAAATACAATTAAAAATCCAAATCAAAACAAAATAGATAATGCTAAAAATTTACAAAAAAATATTGATATTTGTAAAGAATTAATTACAAAATATTTAATAACATCAAAATTAGATTATGATTGGTTAGCAAAAGAATTTAATCGAAAAAATGTAGACCGTGATTGGAAATTTGAAAAAGAAGAAAATAAAAAATTGTATTATGACAGAACACTAGAATATAAAATAAAACATCCATTTTATGTTTTACTAAACAAATTACATATTTATGAAAAATTAAAAAAAATAATAAAAAGAGGAGAATAACAAATGACTAGCGTCTTTAAGAATTTATATCATTATAGAGAATTATTAAAAACAAATATAAAAAAAGAAGTAAGAGGAAAATATAAAAATTCTTTTTTAGGTGTATTATGGTCTTTTTTAAATCCATTATTACAAATAGTAGTATATGCCATAGTATTTCAACTAATTTTAAAAAATCCTCAGGAAAACTATGCAATCTTTATTTGTTGTGGTTTAATTCCTTGGACCTTCTTTTCTTCAACAGTTTCAAGAACTGCTTTCACAATGGTGGAAAATGGAAATATTTTGAAAAAGGTATATTTCCCAAGGGAAATATTGCCTATTTCAATAGTAAGTAGTGAAACTGTTAATTTCTTGATTTCTACAACTATTATACTTGGATTTGTTATTTTAGGAGGAGTAGGAATCAGTAAATATATTATTTTTTATCCACTAGTTTTACTTACACAGTATTTATTATTAATTGCAATTTCTTTTATAGTATCTAGTATATCTGTTTATATAAGAGATTTGCAACATCTAATAGGAGTGGCATTACAATTACTTTTTTATGCAGCACCAATTGTATATTCACCAGATGTTATTCCACAAGAATACAAATGGATATTAACATTAAATCCAATGGCATATATAATTAATGGATATCGTGATATTTTTTATTATCAAAAAATGCCAGATATTGCATCATTACTTGTACTAATTGCTATATCTGTTGGATTATGTGTAATAGGATATATGATATTTAATAAATTACAAAAAGGTTTTGCAGAAGAATTATAATATTTATATGAGAAAGGAATACGAGTATAAATGGAAACACTAAAATCATCAATAAAAAAAATATTAACAGATAAGAAATTATACTTATTTGGAATTTTCACTCTATTATTTTTTGGCATTTACAGTATAATGCAATATGCACCAGATACTTATAGTGTGTTTACAAATACAACTAGACAAAATCTTACTCATTTATTTTCATGTGGTAGATTAGTAACAGGAGTTTTTATATGTGGGACAATTGGTATTTTAAAATTAAATCCAATTACTGTATATATGATTTCCTATGGATTAGCAATCATTTGTACAATAATAAGTTTATATAAAATTTATAAGCTTTTTGAAGAAGATATAAAAGATAGTAAACTTAGTATATTAGTAGCTTTATTAGTTATTATTAATATTTTTTCTATTGAATTATTTGTTTATGTAGAAAAAGGAATTTTAATGTTATCTGTTTTGCTATGTGTCTTATCAGTCGAACAAATAAAAAAATTCTTTGAAGGAAATAAAAAATCATTTTTATTAGCTATATTTTTTATGATAATTGCTAATTGTTGTTACCAAGGAACTGTTGGGTTAGTAATAGCATTAGGAATGTTATATATTATAAAATACTCTAAAAATGTGAAAGAATTTATCAAAAATAATATAATAGTAGCACTTATATATGGAATACCAGCTATTCTAAATTTCCTTATGGTTAGATTTCTTTTTACAAATTCTCGTGTAAAAGGAGAAATTATATTTGTAGAATCTTTGAAAAAGATTTATGAAGGAACAAAAAACATGATTTTTGAAAATTATGGTTTATTTCCTAAATACTTATTTACTATTATTTTATTAGGACTAATTGTAGCAATTATCTATCAAATAGTAAAAAAGAAAGAAAATATTAAAACAAAAACTTTAGAAATATTAGGAATCTTCTATATAATTATAGGCACTATTTTTGTTACTATTGCACCACAAATTATGCAAGATACAAATTCGATTTGGTTTGTAGCTAGAAGCTCTTATCCAGTAGCTTCATTAATTGGTATTTTATTAATTTATTTAACAATGAAAAGCCAAATTAAACAAAAGGCAAAAATGGCAATCTTAATTAGTGCTACTATATTTTTAGGAATTCAATTAATTTCATTTATGAGCTATGGTATTGACAATTATATTGTAAATAAAATAGATAGACAAAATGTAGAACAAATTAACGCTAAAATTATAGAATATGAAGAAAAAACAGGAAAACAAATTACAAAAATTGCGTTTTATGGAGATAAAAACCCAAATTATACATATCCAAATATAAAAGCAACTGGAGATATGAATCTAAAAGCTTTATTTAAAGATTGGTCAGCTTTAAGAATAATTAGATATTATACTGGAAAAGGATTAGAACAAGTTGAAAAAAATGAAGAAATTGAAAAAAGCTTCAAAGAAAAAGATTGGAATTATTATGATAATGAACAATTAATTTTTAAAGATGATGTGTTACATTTATGCAATTTTTAGGAAACTTAATTTTGTTATATGGGAAAGGAATAAGATTAAAAATGGAAAAAATAAAAGAACTAGCAAAAAAATTTTTAACAAGAGATATTATTTTATATATAGTATTTGGAGTATTAACAACATTAGTTAATATAGGTTCATTTTACATTATAACAAATACTTTAAATTGGAATGAAAATGTATCTAACTTTATAGCAATTGCTTTATCAATTTTATTTGCATATTTTACAAATAGAAGTTGGGTATTTCATTCTACTGCAAAAGGATTTAAAGAAAAATCTTCTGAATTTTTAAAATTTATAGCAGGTAGAGCACTTACAATGGTAATTGAGTTTGTAGGATGTTATATTTTATTTAAAACACCAATACCATCAATTATTAGTAAATGTGGAATTAGTGTAATTGTTATTATTTTAAATTTTTTAATTAGTAAATTTTATACTTTTAAAGATAAAAAAGATATAAAAACAAATGAAGAATAAATTATGAAAATGGAGATTAAGTATGGATAAAATAAAGGGGAAAATAACCAAATTTCTTAAAAATAGATATACTATTTTAACATTAGTAATAATTGCTATGTATATGGTGTATCTTATAATTGCAAAAGTAACTCCATTTGGAGAAAAAACAATTTTAAAAAGTGATGCTTATCAACAATATTTAAACTTTTTTTGTTATTTTAGAGAAGTATTATTAAATGGAAAAAGTTTATTTATGTCATGGAATTTAGGGTTAGGAAATGTTTTTCTAACTACATTTGCTTATTATCTGGCATCACCATTAAATTTATTAGTTGTGTTTTTTAAACCAGAAAATATGTACTGGTTTGTAGAAATAATTACTTTAATAAAATTGATATTGATTGGAAACTTTTTTATGTTATTTTTAAGTAAATCATATCAATATAAAAAGTGGGATGCTATCTTATTTGGACTTATGTATACATTTTCTTGTTATGTTATGAGTTATGGATTCCATATTATGTGGTTAGATTCTGTTTATATGTTACCAATTGTATTAATTTTTGTAGATAACTATATAAAAACAAAAAAAATATGTCCATATATACTTGTTTTAGCATATACACTATTTATAAATTATTATATTGGATTTATGGTAGCTTTTTTCTCAGGAATTTATTATTTAGCAAAATATTATATAATAGAAAAGGAAAAATTCTTATCTAAAGAAAGTTTAATACAATTTGCAAAATCATTATTTAAATTTTTGATAGGAATTGCAATTGCATTTGGATTAATTATGTTTTTATTTATTCCAAGTTTTATGCAATCAAGTGGAAATATTATAAGAGAGCCATTAAAGTTATTTGATTTTGATATTGATAAAATTAGACTATTTTTCAATGTGATTTTCAATAATTATAATTATTTATTTACACAAAAATCATGTTTAGTATTTTCAGGAACACTAATCTTACTAATACTTCCAACATATTTTATGAATCCAAAAATACAAAAGAAAGAAAAAGTAATATTTTTGCTAGTGACAATTTTCTTATTACTACCAATTGTATCTCCATTTTTAGACAAAATGTGGCATGGATTTGCAAGACCAAACTTCTTTAATTATAGATATTCTTTTACACTTAGTTTAACACTAATACTTATGGCATTTAGAGGTTATCAACATAAAACAGAAATTAAAAAGAAATATATGATAATAAGTGGAATTATATTTTTTATATTAACAGCAATTGAAATTTTAATCAAAAAATTAGGTTACTTAACATCAGATGGTTATGAAATTTCATATTTTTCTATTATTTTATCATGTGCAACTTTTATTATTATGTGGATTGTATTTTTTATGCAAACTGTTAGTAAAAAAAGAAAACAATTATTTACAATTCTTTTAGTAATAGTTGTATGTTTGGATTTAGTAATAGGAATGAGAAATAGTACAATTTCAAATGATAAATATTTTTCAGAAGAACAAGTAACCAAACATGATAATGCAATGGAAAAATTATTACAACATGTAGAAAATAAAGAAACAGACCGTATTGTATTTATACCAGATAATTATGGAAGTAATATGTCATTAAAATATGGTTATAGTAATATTCGGATTTTTTACATCTTCTAGAAATAGAACTACTATCGAAAATATGTATAAATTAGGATATAATATTCAAAGAGCAGAACAATTATGGATTACATCATTTAGTGGAACTTATTTTAATTATACATTAGCAGGAGTAAAATATTATATTACAGAATTACCTTTAGAAGAAAATGAAATTTATGGTTTTGAATTAATTGATAAAGTAGAAAATTATTATTTATATGAAAATAAAAATACAATTCCATTTGGATATTTTATAGATAAAAATATATTAGAAGCTGAAAATCCATTTGAAATGCAAAATAAAATATTATCTAGTATGAATAAAAATGATACTAGTGAAAAATATATGAAATCTTTAGAAGAAGCAGAAGATTTGTTAATTTATACAAAAAAAGAAGAAAAAAAAGACGGACAAATCTTATGGGAGTATAAAGTAACAGCTAAAAAAGATATTAATTTATATTTATATAGTGATTGGGAATTGCAACTTTATAAAGAAGGAAAGTCTCAATTCATAAAATATGCAGACTTATGGTCTATTGAAGCTGGAATAAAAGGAATTAAACACTTATCTGAAGGTGAAACTTATAAATTTGAAATTGGAGTAAAAGAAGAAACATATAATCCAGAACATATTATTTATATTTATGCAACAGATAATAAAAAAATAGAACAACAAATTCAAAAATTGAACAAAGACGAAAATAAATTTTCTCTTGAAAAAATTGAAAAAAATACTTTAGATGGAAAAGCATTAGTAACAAATGAAACTTATTTAGTATTACCAATTTCTTATGATGATGGTTGGAGAGCAACAGTAAATGGAGAACAAGTAAAAGTGCATGGAATGAGTAATGCATTTTGTGGATTACAATTAAATCCAGGAGAATATGATATCCATTTATACTTTATCCCAAGAGGATTAAAATTAGGTGTTTTATTAACAGGAGTTTCCACTATTATTTTTATAGGAATATGGATATTAGAGAAAGACCAACTATAAAAAGTCAAGTATTTTTTGAAAAAAATTAAAAAAGTTTT
>CANAUI010000014.1 GCA_947364715.1 uncultured Clostridium sp. | reverse complement strand
AAATGGACCATTTTTCAATTAGAAAGTGGACCATTTTTCACTTGACAAATACAGTCCTTTCATATTTTTAAAATTTTCTTCCATTTGATATACTCCTTTCCTATGTAAAGAAGTATATCAAAGTAATTTTTTAGCATCAAAAAAGTAACCAATATTGGTAGTTTTTATATTCCCTTTTTTGGTTACTTTTATATTATCATTTTTAACAACTATTGTTCACCCGATTGCAATATATTATGAATAAAAATTGAAATTAGAGCAAATATTATTTATCGTAAATTGTAGAATTTTATGGTGTTCGCTTGAATAAAGTTATAAAATATTGTAAGATATTACCAACCTTTCAATGTCAAAAGGCAGTCTTTTACATAAAGACGGAAAGGGGGTAAACAAGATGACACATCCCGAACTTATTCTAAAATTGGTTGAAATGCTTTTAGCTGAAAGAGATAAAAGCAACAATCTTCAATCAAAATTAGAAGAACACAAAAAGAATAAAGACTAAAATGTGTCATACATAGTCGGAGTGAGAGAGTATTTGAGGGTGCTTTCTCGTTCTTTTATTTTTAGACATAAAAAAAGTATGTGCATTGAGGTACACATACGTAAACAATATACACAACCCGAACAAGAGTACATTGCTTAATGTAACTATATAATAGCACTTTTTTTTAGTTCTGTCAAATAATTTTTATTTTTTTTGCAGTCCATCAAGTATCAAATGTATTCCATCATATATACCATATTTATACATTTGTCTTTCGATTAAACTTCCCATTTCTCCACTAGTACTTTCATATTCTCCTATTGAACTTATGATGTCATCTGCATTTTGATATTTTGCAAATATTTTATCATTTACATTTCTTATATTTTTTCTGCATTTTTCATATTCCTCATTTTTGGTAATTGATATATGGAAATTCTCTGCTCTTTGGTTGAATCGTGTTTCTATAAAATTTTTGTTTTCTTTTAAGTTTAAATTTTGCCCAATAAATTCAATAATTGTTTTATAAAATCGTCATTCATAATTTTCTCATCTCCTTGTCATTTGCTAATCGCATTTTAAGAGATTTTTATCGAAAATAGAATGAAAATTCAAAAGGGTTTGAAAAGATTATATATTTTTATGAATATTTATGTTATAATATGCCTAACAAAAAATAAAGGAGATGGAAATATTGAAGAAGATAATAAAAATGTAAGAGAAGTGTATATAAGAAAGAAAAGACGACAAAAAATAGCAATAACAGTAATTGCAATTGTTATCATAATATTACTTATAAAAATTAAAATTTTTCTTTTGTTAATTTAAAGCACTAAGAGTGGATAAAGTATCACCAAGTTGTGTAAAAAAAGTGGACAAAATAGCAAGTTCATCTTGTGATTTATCCTTGGCAATCTCACAAGCAAGTAAAGAAATAAAATTAACAAAAGCACATGGATTCATAAAAACACCTCACATTATTATATGAAAAAGCCTTATGGCGGTGATAGAGAAAATGGGCTTTTTAATGTTAATTCAATATAGTGAGTGTTATAGAAAATATATTTTATTATAATATTTTTATTAATATATATGTATAAATTATTTATTATTAAAGGGGGAAAATATGAATTTAAAAACAGTAAATGATTTATTTGGTTATGGATTTTTTGGAATAGGAGCAAGTAAAATTATATTTACAATTTTACTTTTTATGCGAATGTTTACAAATGTAAATGTGGCATTTAATGGAGGCTATGGTGGTGATTATGGTTATTATCCGATTTTTTCTGTAATAATAGCTTGGATACAGATAATAGTAACAATTGGCGCTGTAATTATGATATTTGTTAATATGAAAAGACAATTAGAACTTATACCAGGTTATTTGTTGGGAATAGGTGCTACATTACTAGAACTTATAACACCATCTGGAATAGCTATATTTGTTTTATTTACTGAATGTGGTATGTATATGAAAGCTGGAAACATTATAAAGAAGAGAAATTTAGAGAGTAAATATATACATAAAACTAGTAAAAAAATGATTAAAAATACAGAATGGTTTTATAGTGAACAAAGTAAGCAAAATGAGCAAAATGAGCAAAATGAACAAAATGAACAAGTAAATATAAAAAAGCAAAAAAGAATAGAAAAATTAAAAAAAGAGCTTGAAGAATGGAAACAATTATTAGATATTGGAGAAATAGATGAAGAAACATATAATCAAGAAACAAATAAGCTTATTGAAAGAGAAACAAAAAAGATTGGAAATATGTGAATGGGCAAGTAAGGCTGTTAAAAAATTTAATTAAAAAAAGTAAAAAAAAAAGTACTTGCTTTTTATAAAAAAACATGATACAATATTGAGCGTATTAAACACATAAAGTGAGTTTTTTAGGGTGTGCTAATTTAAATTTAGTCCTAAGAAACAAAGAACTTTATGGAAGAAATAACAAAAAGGGAGGAATTAAAAATGGCAGTAGTTGCAATGAAACAATTACTTGAAGCAGGTGTTCACTTTGGACATCAAACAAGAAGATGGGACCCTAAAATGGCAGAATATATATTCCAAGCTAGAAACGGAATTCACATCATCGATTTACAAAAAACTTCTAAAAAACTTGATGAAGCATATGCTTTCTTAAAAGAACAAGTTGAAGAAGGAAAAACAGTTCTATTTGTAGGAACTAAAAAACAAGCACAAGAATGTGTAAAGGAAGCAGCATTAAAATGTGGAATGTACTATGTTGACCAAAGATGGTTAGGTGGAATGTTAACAAACTTTGGGACAATTCAAAGAAGAATTCAAAGATTAAAAGATTTAGAAACTATGGAACAAGATGGTACATTTGAAGTATTACCTAAAAAAGAAGTTATTCTATTAAAAAAAGAAATGGAAAAACTAGAGAAAAACTTAGGTGGAATTAAAGAAATGGATAAACTACCAGGAGTTATTTTCTTAGTAGACCCTAAAAAAGAAAGAATTGCTATTTTAGAAGCAAAAAAATTAAATATACCTGTAATAGGATTAGTTGACACAAACTGTAATCCAGAAGAATTAGATTATGCAATTCCAGGTAATGATGATGCTATAAGAGCTGTAAAATTAATTACTGATGTTATGGCAAATGCAGTTATCGAAGGTAAACAAGGTGAAAGCTTTGAAATTGGAGAAGAAGAACAACAAGAAGTAGTAGAAACAGAAGAAGCTACAACAATTGAAGGAATTGTAGCAAATGAAGAAGAAAATAAAGAAGTAGAAGAATAATAATATCAAAAAATTAGCTATATAAAAAAATATAAAAACGGTTAATTTAATGTTATAAAGGAAGAGTAGGGCTTTTCTGCTCTATTCTTTTTATTGAATAAGAAACTTGAATAAAAATTTTTTTCTAAAACATAATTTTCTTGTTCAATAAAAATAATATTTATAGGAAAATTGCAAAGCAATTTTTATAATGACAAATATAAAGGAGGAATTTATAATGGTAACAGCTAGCTTAGTAAAAGAGTTAAGAGAAAAAACAGGTGCAGGAATGATGGATTGCAAAAAAGTTTTAACAGAAACAGATGGAGATATGGAAAAAGCAATTGAATTATTAAGAGAAAGAGGAATTGCAAAAGCAGCTAAAAAATCTGGAAGAGTTGCAGCAGAAGGTTTAGTAGAAGCATATATTGCAGAAGACGGAAAAGTTGGAGCAATTGTAGAAGTAAATTCAGAAACAGACTTTGTTGCTAAAAATGAAGAATTTAAAACTTTTGTAAAAAATATAGCAAAACAAGTTGTTGAAAAAAATCCAAAAGATGTAGAAGAATTATTAAATCAAGACGCTATATTTGAAGCTGGAAAAACAGTAAATGAATCATTAGTAGAAAAAATAGCTACAATTGGTGAAAATTTAAGTATTAGAAGATTTGCAAGATTTGAATCAAATGGAGTATTAGAATCATATATCCATGGTGATGGAAAAATAGCTGTTTTAATCAATATGGCAAAAGGTGATAAAGAAGTAGCTAAAGACTTATGTATGCAAATTGCAGCAGCTAGACCAGAATACTTAAATGAACAAGCAGTTCCAGCAGAAAGAGTAGAAAAAGAGAAAGAAATTTTAAAAGTACAAACAATGAATGAAGGTAAACCAGAAGCAATTGCTGAAAAAATTGTACAAGGAAGAATTGGAAAATTTTTCGAAGAAATTTGTTTAGTTGACCAAGTATTTGTAAAAGATTCAAGTATGAAAATATCTGAATTATTAAAACAAAAAGATGCTGAAGTTTTAGAATTTGCAAGATTTGAAAAAGGTGAAGGAATCGAGAAAAAAGAAGAAAACTTTGCAGAAGAAGTTATGAATCAATTAAAATAAAATTTATAATACAAAAAATGTAAAATTGAAAAAACTCAATATATTAAGTGAAAAACTTAGTAAATTGAGTTTTTTATATTATTGTAACAAAAAATTAATGAAAAATTAATAAATTTTTTAAAAATACTGTATTTTTAAAAAATATATGATAGAATATCTCTCGTAAGAATATAGTAAGGAGTGTGGAGAAAATTGTCAGAGGCAAAATATAAAAGAGTACTATTAAAATTAAGTGGAGAAGCATTAGCAGGAGAACAAAAAACAGGAGTAAATGCAAAAACAGTAGGAAAAATATGTGATAAAATTAAAGAAGTAGTAGATATGGGAGTGCAAGTAGCAATTGTTGTTGGAGGAGGAAACTTTTGGAGAGGTAGAAATGGACATGAAATGGAAAGAACAACAGCAGATTATATGGGAATGTTAGCAACAGCTATGAATGGATTAGCATTGCAAGATGCATTAGAAACAAGGGGAATAAAATCAAGGGTACAAACTGCTATCGAAATGAGAGAAATAGCAGAACCTTTTATTCAAAGAAAGGCAGAAAAACATTTAGATAGAGGAAGAGTAGTTATATTTGCTTGTGGTACAGGGCATCCATATTTTACAACAGATACAGCAGCTGTTTTGAGAGCAACAGAAATTAAAGCAGATATAATCCTTTTAGGAAAAGCAATTGATGCTGTATATTCTGCAGACCCAAAAATACAACCAGATGCAATTAAATTTGAAGAAATATCATATTTAGATGTTTTAAATAAAGATTTAAAAGTAATGGATTCAACTGCAACAGCTATGTGTAGAGATAACAATATACCTTTATTAGTATTTGGTATATCAAATCCAGAAAATATTGTAAAAGCTATTAAAGGTGAAAAAATAGGAACTATTGTGTCTTAATATGAATAAAAAATGACACATGATAATTAATTTGAAAAATTAATATAGAATAGGAGAGATAATTATGGATTATGAAAATTTAAAAGAAAGAATGGGAAAAACTATTAATAATTTTGCTGAAAAATTAGCAGAAGTTAGAGCAGGTAGAGCAAATCCTGCTATATTAAATAAAATAAAAATAGACTATTATGGAACACCAACACCAATTAATCAAGTAGCAGGGATATCTGTTCCAGAAGCTAGATTAATTATTATACAACCATGGGATGTAAGTGTTTTAAAAGAAATTGAAAAAGCAATATTGACTTCAGATATTGGAATTAATCCAAATAATGATGGTAAAGTCATAAGACTAGCTTTTCCTGAATTAAATGAAGATAGAAGAAAAGAATTAGTAAAAGATGTAAAGAAAATGGCAGAAGAATCAAAAGTAGCTATAAGAGCAATTAGAAGAGATGGAATTGAAGAAGCAAAAGCAGAACAAAAAGAAGGAAATATAACAGAAGATGAATTAAAAAATGCAGAAAATGAAATACAAAAATTAACAGATAAACATGTAGAAGAAATTGAACAAATTTTAAGTAAAAAAGAAAAAGAGATTATGAGTATATAGAAATATATTTATTAATAAACAAATATTGTAACATACATAGTAATAATTAAGAAAGGTAAAGGCAAGGCTATGGACTTTAAGAAAAATCTAAAACAATATCAGGAGTTAGTTAATAGGGAATTAGAAAAATATGTAGAAACAAAAAAATGTCCAGAAGAAATGTTAAATTGTTCTATGGAGTATAGTCTGATAACTAGTGGAAAAAGATTAAGACCTATTTTGGTAATTGCAACATATGAAATATTTAAAAAAGATATCCAAGAGTGTATGCCATTTGCAGTAGCAATTGAAATGGTGCATAATTTTTCTTTAATTCATGACGACTTACCAGGAATTGATAATGATGATTTTAGACATGGGAAACCATCTAATCATAAACAATTTAATGAAGCAACTGCTATATTAGCAGGAGACAGATTATTAAATAATGCATATAAAATTATTAGCAAAAATCTAGAAAATTGTAAAAAACAAGAATTAGCAAAAAAATTAAGAATATTTAGAGAATTTTCAGAAGCTGTTGATAAAATGATTCTAGGGGAATTTGTAGATACAGAGGTAGAAGGAAAACAAATTTCAAAAGAAGATTTAGAATATATACATAAAAATAAAACAGGAGCTTTATTAGTTTTATGTGTTAGAATGGGAGCAATATTGGCAGAGGCTTCACAAGAAGATTTAGATAGATTAACATCTTATGCCGAAAAAATAGGTTTAGCTTTTCAAATTAAAGATGACATCTTATCAGAAGAAGGAGATGAAAAGATTTTAGGGAAACCTGTAAAAAATGATGAAAAACAAAAAAAATGTACATATGTTTCTAAATATGGATTATCTAATGCAAAAGAAATATTAGAAGAGCTAATAAAAGAAGCAATAGAAGATTTACAAATATATAATACTAAAGCAGAATTCCTAGTAGAGTTGGCAAAATTTATAAAAGAACGTAATAAATAAGAGGGAGAATAAATATGTTAGATAAACAGTATATGCCTAAACACATTGCTATCATTATGGATGGAAATAGAAGATGGGCAAAAGCAAAAGGTAAACCTGCTAGCTTTGGACATAAAGCTGGAGCAAAAACATTAGAAAAAATTGTTAGATATGCAAATAAAATAGGGTTAGAATATATAACTGTATATGCATTTTCAACAGAAAATTGGAAAAGGGCAGAAGAAGAAGTAAATGCATTAATGATACTTTTACAAGCTTATTTAGATGATTATTCAAAAAGGGCTGATACAGAAAATATTCGCATAAAAATATTAGGAGATATATCTGAATTAGCACAAGGAATGCAAAAAAGTATATATAATTGTATGGAAAGAACAAAAAATAATACAGGAATAACCTTTAATATTGCTTTTAATTATGGTGGTAGAGATGAAATAATAAAAGCAGTAAAAAATATAGCAAAAGAAGTAAAAGAAGGAAAAATTGATATACAAGATATATCAGAAGAAACAGTTTCAAATAATTTATATACACAAGGTGAACCAGATCCAGATTTGTTAATTAGAACAAGTGGAGAATTACGATTAAGTAATTTTTTACCATGGCAGTTAGTATATAGTGAATTTTTATTTATTGATAAAAATTGGCCAGACTTTACAGAAGAGGATTTGGATAATGCAATTGTAGAATATGAAAAAAGAACTAGAAAATTTGGAGCAAATTAAAAATAAAAGATAAGAAGAGGAGTAATTATGGATATAAAAAGAATCACATCAAGCTTATTAGGATTCCCTTTAGTATTAATTGTATTACTGATTGGAAATGTTCATGTAGTGGATATTGCACTAACAATTATTGCTATACTAGCAATAGATGAATATTTTAATGCAATTTCCAAAATAGCTAAACCAGTAAGATGGGTGGGATATTTAAGTTGCTTTAGTATTGCATTAATCCATCTCATACCAGAAACATATTTAACAATAATGGCTATTTTAGGGATACCTATACTATTATTAATATTATTTGTTCAAGTAATAATAACAGAAATGAAGACAAATTTTAAAGATGTAGCTTATACAACCTTTGGTATTTTATATATTGTAGTATTACTTATGTTTTTTTCTAAAATTAATGGAATGGAAAATGGAAATATCCTAATTTGGTATGTAATATTTGCCTCATGGGGAACAGATATATTTGCATATTGTATTGGTAAATATTTTGGAAAACATAAATTTAGTAAAATTAGTCCAAAAAAATCTATAGAAGGTTGTATAGCAGGAACAATTGGTGGAATACTTATTATGCTAATATATACATATGTAGTAAATAACTTATGGGGAATGGGATATTCATATATTGTAATAGGTATAGGAGGATTAATATTAAGTATTATTGGTCAAGTTGGAGATTTTGTAGCTTCTAGTATAAAGCGATATGTAGATATAAAAGATTACAGTAATCTAATTCCAGGACATGGAGGAATGTTAGATAGAATTGATAGTTTAATGTTTTTAGTACCTTATGCATATGTATTATTTATGATTATATAGAAAATGTTTTTATATATAATTAAATAATAATTGTATATAATTTTATCTTTTAGAAGGAGGAGAAATTTGATAACCTTTATTATATCTGTTATAAAAATTATTATATTATTAGGTTTCTTAATTTTAATACATGAGTTTGGTCACTTCGCAGTGGCCAAACTTTGTAAAGTCAAAGTAAATGAATTTTCTATTGGATTTGGTCCCAAAATTTTTAATAAACAAGGAAAGGAAACAAAATATTCATTAAGAGCAATTCCATTACGGTGGATATATTAGTATGGAAGGAGAAGATGAAATATCAGAAGATGATAGAGCATTTTCTAAAGCAAGTATTCCAAAAAGAATTGCTATATGTGTTGCAGGAGCTATTGTGAATATCATATTTGCTGTAGTAGTTTATTTTATAGTTATAGCAACATCAGGTGTATATATATCAAATGTAGTGGATACTACAATTTCTGGATATGCAGGAAAACAAGCAGGAATTCAAAGTGGAGATACTATTATAGAAGTAGATGGGAAAAAAGTAGATAATAAATATGATTTAAATGATATTATGAAAAAGGCTACTGGAGAAAATCTTTCTGTAAAAATAGAGAGAGATAGAGAAATTTTAGAATTTGATATAAAACCTACAGAAGTAAAATCAAAAGTTACAGGAATGTATTTAGATGATAAGTGTCAGGTTATTATGGTGGATAAGGGAAGTGTTAGTGAAAAACAAGGAATAAAGAAAAATGATGTAATTAAAAAAATTAATCATGAAGAAACTAATGGAGATACTAATAAAATTATAGAAATATTGAAACAAGAAGGTATAGGAAGTATTGTTTTAACAATTCAAAGAGGAAATGAAGAAATTAATATAGAGTTTACACCTGAATATATTTCTAATTATTATTTAGGTGTTAATATGAAAATGGCACCAGATACGTTTTTTAATAGATGTTATTATGGAGGAATGGAAACAAAAAAATTTTTATTTTCAATTGCAGATAATTTAAAACAATTATTTACAGGTCATGTCGGAATAGACCAAATGACAGGACCTATAGGAATAGGGGAAATGATTTTAAAAACAAATGGGTTTAGAGAATTTATCCATTTAATGGCTTTAATATCTATTTCTTTAGGAGTAACAAATTTATTACCAATTCCAGCATTAGATGGTGGAAAAATATTAATTTTAATAATAGAAGCAATTAGAAAGAAACCAATGAAACCAGAAAACGAAATTAATATACAATTATTAGGATTTTCTTTATTAATTGCATTATCAATTTATGTTTCTTATAATGATATATTAAGAATATTTTAGAACAATAAGATATACAAAAATACGAAAGAGATAGGAGAAAGCATATGAAAAAAGTAAAAATAATTAAAGGGATTTTAAACATACTAATTTTATCAATACTTATATATAATTTATTAACATTTTTTAATAATAAAACATATGCAATATCACAAATGAGTAATTTAGGCAGTGATATAGTTAAGGAATCAGTATGTGTAGGTGTAATTAGCAATTTAGAAAATTATTCGTCTAGTGAGAATTCATCAAATGTTACTAGCACAACACAAAAAAATAAATCAAGTAATGCAAATTTAAGTAATTTAGGAATTAGACCAAATGACTTCTCAGGATTTATCCCAGGAACAACTACATATAATGTTACAGTTCCAGAAGATGTAGAAAATATAGAAGTATATGCAACAGTACAAGATTCAAAATCAACTCTATCAGGAACAGGAAATAAAAAACTTCAATATGGAGAAAATACCTTAAGTGTTGTTGTTAGAGCAGAAGATGGAACGAAAAAGACATATACTCTTAATGTAGTAAGAGAAAATAAAGAAGAAATAAACGAAACAGTAGAAAAAACAGAAGAAGTTATAAAAGGATTATCAAATATAATAGTAGGAAATTTAAAATTAAGTCCTTCTTTTAAAACAGATACATATGAATATTCAGTGAAATATAATGGAAAAGATACAATGTTAGATATTCAGACAATTGCAACAGAGCCTAGTTATACTGTTGAAATATTGGGGAATGAGGAACTAAAAGAAGGCGAAAATATAATTACAATTTTGGTAAATGATGATAAAAAGAATAATGTAGCAACATATCAATTAACAGTTAGTAAATCAATTAAAGAAGAAGTAATTTTAGAAAACGAAAATGAAAATGAAGAAGATAAACAGCAAGAGAAAAGAAAAAAGATGATAATAATAGGAGGAATTATTGGCACCATAGTTATTATAATAATTATTGCTACAATAAAAAGAAGAAATAGAATATATGCTGAAGAATTTTCAGATATTTCATTTACAAAAATGAGTGATGAAGAAGATAATAATTATTATCAAGAGCAAAGTCATGTTTTACAAGAAAGAAACAATGAAGAAACTTTATTAGAAGAAATACCTAGAAATGAAATACAAGAAATAGATAAAATGCAAGAATTAGACGAAATACAAGAATTTAGTAGTAATAAAAAATATTTTGAAGATATTGAAGAAAAAAAAGAAAGAGAAAAAGCAAAAAGAGAATTTTTAGAAGGATATAATTCTAATTATACTGATAAATATGAAAAAGAAAAAACACGAAAAAGTAGAAAAAAAGGTAAGAGATTTAAATAGAGATAAAAGAGTAATCGATTTAGATTAATTATAGGATTCTTACCTAAAAATAGAACGGTTTAAAATTAGATTTTACTAAAATTGAGTATAAATTAAAGAAATACTGAAACACAAGGGGAAATTAGGAATGAGAGATACTAAAGGGATTACATTGATAGCATTAATAATTACTATTATTATATTATTAATACTAGCAGGTGTAAGTATTGCAATATTGACAGGAGATAATGGAATATTAACAAAAGCGGAAGATGCAAAAGAACAAACTGAAATTTCAGAAGAAAAAGAAAAAGTAACTTTAGCTACAAATTCAGATTTAATAGCCAATAAAGGAGAAAAAAGGACAAAGAATGGAATTCAGGCGGAATTAGATAATATAGAAGGTATAAATAAAACAAAAGTAATAAAAGATGGAATATATAGCTTTATTGTAACTTTTTTAGATACAAATAGGAATTATAAAATAGATGAAAATGGAAATATAGAAGGCCCAATAGATATAGAAATAGTAACAGACAATCAAGCAGGAGACATCACTAAAGGAAATACTTTAGATGGAAGTAAGGAAAATCCATATCAAATAAATTGTATAGAAGATTGGGTTGATTTTTCAGAAAAATCAAAAACTGATAATTTTGTTGGAAAAGAGATAATAATGACAAGAAATTTAGACTTCCAGTCAGAATTATCTTATGAAGATTATCAAACAACAAAATATGGAGATATAAATAATGATGGAATAACTAGTGAATTAATGGAAGAATTAACAACAGGAATAGGATTTGAGCCAATATCTAAAACTGATATAAATGTATTTACTGGTACATTTGATGGCAAAAAATATAAACTTGACAATATTTATATTAATAGTTCATTAGAGAGTATAGGATTATTTGCTAAAACAGCAAAAGAATCAAATATTAAAAATTTTAGTATTTCTGGAGAGATTATACAAAATAGTACATCATCAAACTGTGTTGTTGGAGGAATTGTAGGAAGAGGAAATGGAAAAATAGAGTTTTGCAATAATAATTGTAACATAAAGAAAAAAAGTGGTAATATCTATGGTTGTGGAGGAATATCTGGATATTATGATGGGATAATATATTCTTGCTCAAATAATGGGATATTAGAATGTGCAGGGGTAACAGGAGGCATAACTGGAACAGGGAATGCAACAATTACAAATTGCTATAATACAGGAAACATAACAGCATATGGAGGTGATAATTCATCAGCTTGTGGAATTAATGGTGGAAATTATTGGTCTCCTGGGTCAAATATTTATAATTGTTATAATATTGGTAATATGACTTCTACAAATTCAACTATATATAAATCAACATCTGGAATATATGGATATATGTCAAACAATATAGGTACATTAAACATTATTAATTCATGGAATTCAGGAAAAATTGAAAATTTAGAAAAGAAAGGTAAAGCAATAATAGGAAATATAAGAAGTATAACTCCTAATGTATCAAATTGTTCTTATCTTGAAACATCATCAACTGAAACTTCAATTGCACAATCACATAACCAAGATTATATGCAAAGTGAAGAATTTATAAATCAATTAAATAATTATATAGAAACTAATAGTAACACTGAAGGATGGGCAAAATGGATACAAGTAAAAGGAGAATATCCTACACTAGATTTTAATACTATATGGGATGGAGAAAAATGGATAAAACTTATATAAATAGCATTGAAAAATAAATAAAATATGGTATAATAAAAAACATGAATAGAAGAAATATAAAAGAAATTATCAATAATTTAATAGTAAATGTGAAGAAAGCTATAAAGTGCATTCCTAAAAAAGTAAAAATCATTAGTATATCAATATTAATTTTGATTCTAGTTTGTATTTTAAGTTTTGTATTGATTAAAGAAAGTCAAAAACAAAAATATGTAGAGTATAATGGTAAGAACTTAAGTGAAAGGAAATATCCAGGATATAAAGAATTGATAGATAAATTAAAAGAAAAACATCCTAATTGGACTTTTACTCTATTTTATACAAAATTAGAATGGGAAGAAGTTATTGCAAATGAAGGACATAAAGACAATACTAAATATCCATTAAACTTAATTCCAGATTCTTCAAAATATCCTGAGGAATGGAAATGTGAGATTGACAGAGATAAAACTTTTGATAATGGAACATGGTTATGTGCTTCTGATGAAGCAATAAGACATCAAATGAATCCTAAAAATATATTAAACGAAGAAAATATATTTCAATTTGCAGAATTAAAATATGTAGAAGGTGCACAAACCAAGAAAGGAATTTATGAAATAACAAAAAATTCTTTTTTAGAAGGAGATAGTATATCACAAGCTTTAATACAAGCAGGAAAGAATGCAAATTTAGACCCATACTTTATAGCTTCTAGACTAATTCAGGAACAGGGAAGAAAAGGAACTGTATTATCAAGAGGTTGTGAATATAATGATATATTTGTATATAATCCTTTTAATATAAATGCAAAGGGAAATTCTCAAGAAGAAATTATTCAAAATGCATCAAAATATGCCTATGAGCAAGGATGGGATAGTTTAGAAAAAGCATTAATTGGTGGTGTAGAATTTCTAAAAAAAGGATATATTAATGTAGGACAAAATACTTTATATTTGCAAAAATTTGATGTTGTTAATCAGGATAAAAGTTTATATACTCATCAATATATGCAAAATTTATTAGCACCTCAGTCAGAGGCTAGTAATATGAAGCGAATTTATGAAGTTTCTAATACAGTAAATACTCCACTAAACTTTATTATTCCTTTATATGAAAATATGCCTAAAGAAATAGCTGAGAAATAGTAAAAATAATTTCACATAGTAATAAATATTGTATAAAACTAATAAAAATGTTTGATAACTTCAATTGATATTATTTGAAATATGAGATAATAAAATTTGTAATGTTATAGGAAAATCTTTGGTTTTTCTATAACATTAATAAATTGTACAATTGTAAAAATTAAGAGTATTTATCGTTTTATTTGGTTTTTATATTCCACTATAGCTCAGTTGGTAGAGCAACGGATTCGTAACCCGTAGGTCAGCAGTTCGATTCTGCTTAGTGGATCCAAAGTCGAATTATGACGAAGTTTCAAAAAATAAATTGGGATTTTTATCAAAAATAAATATCTCCTAGTGTACTACTGCTAGATTTTTTATTCGATAAGCAAAAGTTTGAAAAAAATGTATTGATTTTATATAAAAAATATGCTAGTATATATATGAGCGGTATCCAAGAAACTTTTGAAGCCTTGGGTCATTTTTTATATATAAGGAGTGCTAATGAAAGAATATAAATCAAATGAAGAATTAATAGATTACTTATCATCAAAAGGAGTAATTATTTCTAATAAAAAAGATGCTTTAGAAAAAATTGAAAGATATACATATTATTCAATTGTTAATACATATAAAAATCTTTTTAAAGATAAAAATGGAGATTACATCAATAATGTTTCATTTGATGATATATATGCTATATTTGAATTTGATAAGAATTTAAAGAACATAATATTAAAATATTGTCTAGAAATAGAAACAGTTATAAAATCAATTATGGCAAATCAAATTTCTAAAATACATGGTATAAAAGAGTATTTAAATATTTCTAATTGGGATAATAAAATAAATGTAGAAATAAGGGAAAGCTTGCTTAAAAAGATTAATAATGAAATTGAAAAAGATTATAATGTTCATACTGCTGTAACACATTATATAGATAAATATGGATTTGTTCCACCATATGTATTAGTTAAAATTCTTACATTTGGTGTAGCAAGTAGTTATTATGGATTACTTAAACAAAGTGATAGACAAGCAATAGCAAAATATTTTAAAATATCAGATAAATTATTAAAACAAATATTAAAGAATTTAACAACAGTAAGGAATGTAGCGGCACATTCTGATAGATTATATAATTATACTAGTAAATTTTATATTTCTTTTAAACTTATTGATGAAAAGTACATAAAATCAGATAATATAACAAACTTGTATATGGTAGTAAGATGTATGGAGAGGTTATTAACTAAGGAACAGTATAAAATATTATATAATTCTATATATGAAGAGATTAAAAAGCTAAATGAAAAAATAAAATCTATCAAAATAACAAAAATTACAGAAATAATGGGATTTCCTATGAATAAAAAGTAGTAAAATAAATATAATAGTAAAGAACGGTACTTAGAAAACTTTCGAAGCTCTAAGTCATTCAATATAGCCTAGAGTTTATCAAAGATTCTAGGCACTTTTTTAGTGTTATATAGGATAATTTATTAATATTGATTTAGAAAATATATTTGATGAATGTTTGATATTTTCTTCGAGTTGAAGTTGATTAAAAACTTCATTGAATTTTTTATAATGTTCTAATAATTTGATAACAGAATTTGAAAGGTTAAAACAAAATGAAAATTATCAAAATAAGATAAATTGGTCAGTAAGAAGAAAACTAGAAAAAACAATATGTATATCATGTTAGGTAATAATAAAATATGTCGAATTTTGAATAATACTTGGAAAAAATCAAGAAAGATGATATACTATTAAAGTAAAATAAATAGGAGAAAATTTGGAAAATAATTACAATTTTAGCTATATCAAATTACATTTAAAACACAATTACATATACCATATATACGCTCACTTTTAAATAAAATTTTCTTTGCCAAAATTTAATTATTTTCCAACCAGTTTGTGCCTAGGGAAAGGAATGAGATTAAAAATGGAAAATATTAAAATCTTTGCCTGTAAAAGTGCAGAAAAATTCACAAAAGAAATATGTGATTATCTAAATTTACCAGTAGGAGAATTGGACATATTAAAATTTAAAAATGACAATACATTTGTACAAATTAAAGAAACAGTAAGAGAACAAGATGTGTATATTGTGCAAACAACATTACCACCAGTAAATGAGAGAGTTATGGAGTTATTGATAACAATAGATGCATTTAAAAGAGCATCAGCAAAAAATATAAATGTAATTTTACCATATTATATTTATTCGAGGTCAGACAAGAAAGACCAACCAAGAATACCAGTAACAGCAAAATTAATGCAACAATTATTAGAATCAGCAGGAGCAACAAGAGTTATTACCTGTGATTTACATAACCCAGCAATTCAAGCATATTTCAATATTAATTGTGATAGATTATCGGCACAAAATATTTTACAAAAATACTTTAAAGAAAAAAATTTAAATGATATGGTAATTGTGGCAACAGATGCAGGAAGTTCAAAAAAAGCATATAAATATTCAGAATATTTTGGATGTCCAATTGCATTAATAGATAAAAGAAGAGATGGTAATGATGATAGAGCAATAGCAACAACAGTTATTGGTGATGTTGAGAATAAAGAGGCTATTATTTTTGATGATGAAGTTGATACAGCAGGGTCTTTAATTGAAACAGCAAAAATTTTAGAAAGATTTAATGCAAAAGAAATTTATGCAGGTTGTACACATGGTGTATTATCAGCAGATGCAGTACAAAGAATTGAAGCTTCTCCAATAAAAGAATTAGTAATTACAAATACAATACCATTAACAGAAGAAAAACAAAGTGAAAAAATAAAAGTATTAACTATTGCACCATTATTTGCAGAAGCAATTAAAAGATTAAATGAAGCAAAACCATTAGGAGAGTTGTATGTTATGGAATAAAACATACTAAATTATTAAAAAAGTTAATAATTTATAGATTATAATAAGAGAAATTTCAAGATTAAAAATTAATTGAAATTTCTTTTTTTATATTATATGAATGTTTTCCGAACTTCCTATAATATAATGTGTTGTAACCATAATTTAAACAAAATATTGAAATTAATGGAAATATCAAAAAAAATATGTTAAAATATATAAAGTTAAAAAAACATGAAATAAAATGTACAAAAGTAATAAAAAGAAAGGAATTTATATAGACATGGGATTTTTTGATAAATTAAAAAATGGATTAAATAAAACGAAAAAATCATTTGATGAAAAAATCAATACAGTATTTAGTAGTTTTAGAAAAGTAGATGAAGATTTTTTAGAAGAATTAGAAGAAATTTTAATTATGTCAGACATTGGAATGGATACATCTATAAAAATTATTAATAATTTAAGAGAAAGAATAAAAAAAGAAAAAATAGAAGATGAAGAAGATGTAAAAAAAGCACTAAGAGAAGAAATGCAAAAAATATTAGATGTAACAAATAAAAACTTACAATTAAATACAAAACCATCAGTAATATTAGTGGTTGGGGTAAATGGTGTAGGCAAAACGACATCAATAGGGAAAATGGCAAATCGTTTAGCAAAAGATGGAAAAAAAGTAGTTGTTGCAGCAGCAGATACTTTTAGAGCAGCAGCAGTAGAGCAATTAGAAATTTGGGCAAAACGTTCAGAAGCTGATATTGTAAAAAGAGAAGAAGGGGTAGACCCAGCATCTGTTGTGTATGATGCTATTAAAATAACAAAGCAAAATGATGCTGATGTATTGATTGTTGATACAGCAGGTAGGCTTCATAATAAAAAATATTTAATGGATGAGTTAAATAAGATTCAGAAAGTTATTAATAAAGAAATGAGTGAGGCTGATAAAGAAGTATTGCTAGTTATTGATGGAACAACAGGACAAAATGCTATTTCACAAGTAAAAGCTTTTAAAGAAGAGGCAGATATAACTGGATTAGTATTAACAAAACTAGATGGTACAGCAAAAGGTGGAGTTGTTATTGGGATTGTAGAAGAAAATAAGATTCCAGTAAAATTTATTGGTGTAGGAGAACAAATTGATGATATGGAAATCTTTGATGCAGAAGATTTTGTAAAAGCAATTATATAACAAACTAAAAGGAGGAAATATTTTTGGGAGAAGAAAAGAAAGAAATGATGGAAGTAAATAATACTACTACAAAACAAAAAGAAAAGACAAAGAAAAATAAAATAAGAATGATATTGGTAATTTTATTTATTTTAATATTTGCTATCACTTCATATATTCAAACAAAAGGAAGTTATTTAGAATATTTAGAATTAGGAGATAAATATTTAGAAGTATTTTATACAAATTTAATTTATAAATATGTAATAATGGCAATTAATTTTGTATTTTTATTCTTTGTTATTTATATGACAAATAGAGGAATTAAAAAAGGACTAAAACCATTTTTTGATAGAGAAAACAAAGAAATGCCAAAATTATTAAATAAATCGATATCATTGGTAATTTCAATTATTGTAAGTGCGATTGTATCAAATGTCATGATGCAAAATATTATGTTAGTGATGGCAAATACATCTTTTGGAATAACAGACCCTATATTTGGATTAGATATTTCTTATTATGTATTCCAAAAACCATTAATTGAAATGATTGTTTATTACATAATGGGAATTGTTATTGGATTAACAATATACATGACATTATATTATATTCTTGTATTTAATAGATATTTTGATGGTGTAGAAAGCAAAATGTTAAAAGAAAGTTTGTTTATGAAAAAATTGACAAGAAATGTCTTGTTCATTATTTTAGGTGTTGCTACTATTACAATTTTAGGAACACAAAACTTAATGTTTGGAAAAATTTTAACAATTAATGATAATATAGAAATTAATGGTGCTGGAATGACAGAAGCAACTATCAGATTATGGGGATATAGCATATTTGCATTAGTTATTGTCATTTTTGCATATAGAGCTTTAAAAAACTTTAAAAACGGAAATACAGCAAAAGTATTGAAAAATTTAGCAGTTATTCCTATTTATCTAGTAATATTATTTGTAGCTATGATAGTATTTGACTTAATCTATGTTAATTCTAATGAATTAGATAGAGAAAGAGAATATATTTCGGAAAATATTGAAAATACAAAAAATGCTTATAGATTAGATGTGGAAGAAAAGTCAATAGAATATTCTGGAACAATAACAGAAGAAGAGTTAAATGTAAATATGAATATTGTTGATAATATACCAATTATCAGTAAAGAGGCGGTATTAATTACTTTAGAAAATACACAAACTAATACAGGATATTATACATATAGAAGTGCTAATTTGGCAAAATATAAAATTAAAGAAAAAGAACAACTTGTATATTTATCTCCAAGAGAAATTAAAAGTTCAGATAGAACTTATAGTAATAAAACTTATGAATATACACATGGTTATGGAGAAATTATAGCATCAGCAACAAAGAGTTCAGAAACAGGTAATATAGAATACATTCAAAAAAATGTATCTGGAAATGATGAGATGGTCAAAGTAACAGAACCAAGAATCTATTTTAGTACAGATGATAATGCTATAATTGCAACAAATACAAAAAATAAACAAGAATATGATTATACAAATGAAAATGGAAATGATGTGACATCATCATATAATGGAGAAGCAGGATTACAATTAGGATTTTTAGATAGACTTGTTTTGGCAATGTATAAAGGAGATATCAATTTGGCATTTTCTAAAGAAATAACAAGTGATAGTAAAATATTAATAAATAGAAATATAACAGAAAGAGTGAAAAAAGCATTACCATATTTAATGTATGATGAAGCACCATATACAGTAATTAGTGAAGAAGGAAAAATCTATTGGGTATTAGATGCCTATACAATTTCAAGCAGTTATCCATATTCACAATATACAGAAATCGAACATGAAGGTGTAACAAAAGATATCAATTATATTAGAAATTCAGTAAAAGTTATTATTGATGCTTATAATGGAACAATGCAATTTCATATAACAGACAGAACAGACCCAATTGCAATGGCTTATAGAACTATATATCCTTCTCTATTTGCAGACCTAGATGAAGAGATTTCAAATGATATTGCAAAACATTTTATATATCCAGAATTTTTATACAATGTACAAGCAGAATTATTAAAAGTTTATCACAAAGTAAAACCAGATGTATTATATCGTTCAGATGATTTATGGGATTTTGTTAGATATAATAACTTAAATACAACAAAATCAACAGGAACTTATTTGGAGTCATATTATATAATGGTTAAAACTAATGATGAGGAAGAATTAGGATTAATGCAAATATATACACAAAATGATAGACAAAATATCATTTCATATTTAGTTGGAACAACAGATGGAGGAACAAATAAATTAAAATTATGTACATTTTCAGCAGATAGCAATATTGTTAGTCCAACACAATTAGATAAACAGATAGAAGAAGATGAAGCTATTTCATCAGAATTAAAAACATTAGAAACTATAGGAACACGTGTTACAAAAAAAATGATTATTGTACCAATAGAAAATACACTATTATATGTTGAACCAGTTTACCAAACAATGATTAATGAATCAGAAATACCTTTACTAAAAAAGGTAGTAGTTGCATCAGGAAGTAAAGTGGCAATTGGAGATACTTTACAAGAAGCATTAAAAAATCTTCTTTCAAATTCTGCAATAGATATTGAAATAGAAAATACAGAAGATATTAATGGAGTAATTGATTCTATAATTAAAGCAAATCAAAATTTAAAAGAATCTACAAATAATAGTGATTGGAATATGATAGGAAGTGACATTGAGAAATTACAAACATTAATAGATTCTTTAGAAACAATGAAAAAAGAAGAAGCTTCAAACAATACAAATGTAAAGGATACAAATACAATTGATAATACAATTAATGAAAACACTGAAAATGTAAAAGATATAAATGTAACAGAAAATAAAAATATATGATTTAAATTATATCAAGTGAAAAAATACTGAATAAAAAAATATAAAAAATCCACTCTATAAATAAGGTGGATTTTTTATGTTCAGATTTTTTAATAAAATAAAAAATAAAGAAATAGATGTACTAAAAACATCTATCAATAATTTAATAAAAACACTTCAAAAATCTAATATTGAAGAATGGACATATATATTTGGAAGTAAAAAAGAAATTATAAAAAGAAATTTACTTGCTGGGATTTTTAGAGGAGTAGGAATTGGAATAGGGGTAACTATTATAACTGCTATTTTAATTATTTTGTTACAAAGAATTGTAGCACTAAATATCCCAATAATTGGAGAATATATTGCAGATATAGTAGAAATTGTTCAAAAAAGTAGATAAATTGTAAATGTTAATAATCATGACCTTTTTGTTGTTACTCTTAAAAAAAGTGTGGACCTAAGAATTTCTACTTGGTCCACAGAATTTTTTTCAATATTTAATTTATTATTCTAAATTATTGCTCTAATTTATAAAAAACTTTTTTACCCTTTTTTAAAATAGCATATCCTTGTGAAAAATCTTTTTCAGAAAGTTGATAATTAACATCAGAAATTTTTTCATCATTTAAAGAAATACCACCTTGTGTGATTAAAGTTCTAGCTTGACCTTTAGATGGGGCAATTCCTGTTAATATAATAGCATCTAGTATACTAATATTTGTAGAATCTAATTTTATAGTAGGCATATTATCCAAACTACCAATACCATTAAATAAAGCATTAGAAGCTTCTTCTGCTTTTTTGGCTTCTTCTTCACCATGAATTAATTTTGTTATTTCATAAGCTGCTACTTTTTTAGCCTCATTTATTTTTTCATCTTTTAAATTTGATAATTCATTAATTTGCTCAATAGGAAGAAATGTTAGCATTTTTAAAACAGTTTCTACACTGCTATCTTCAATATTTCTCCAATATTGATAAAATTCATAAGGTGATGTTTTACTTGAATCTAACCATAAAGCTCCTTTTTCGGTTTTTCCCATCTTTTTTCCTTCTTTTGTTGTCAAAAGTTTAAATGTTAAACCAAAAGAATCTTCTTTTCCAATTTTTCTGATTAATTCAACACCACCAATAATGTTAGACCATTGGTCATTTCCACCCATTTGAAGCTTACAACCATATTTATTATATAAATATAAAAAGTCATAAGATTGCATTAACATATAACTCATTTCAAAAAAAGTTAAACCTGTTTCCAATCTTTGTTTATAACATTCTGCTGAAAGCATTCTGTTTACAGAGAATAGACTACCAATTTCACGAACAAAGTCAACAAATTTTAAATCTAATAACCAATCAGCATTATTAACTATAATAGCAGGATTTTCTCCTTCAAAACTAACAAATTTTTCTACTTGTTTTTTGATAGATTCTACATTGCTGTTAATTTCTTCTCTTGTCATCATTCGTCTCATATCTGTTTTTCCAGAAGGGTCTCCAATAGTTGCTGTACCACCACCTACCAAAATAATAGGGGTATGTCCACATTTTTGCATGTGACTAGCAACCATTAATGAAACAAAATGTCCTACATGAAGACTATCAGCAGTAGGGTCAATTCCAATATAAAAAGGAACACTTTCTTTACTAAATAATTCTTTGATTTCTGCTGGGTGTGTTAATTGTTCAATATATCCTCTTTCATCTAAAATATCAAAAACATTTTTCATTAAATTCAATCCTTTCAAAAACTATTATAAACTTTAAATAAATGAGATTATTATTAATAGTTATTTCTCAGCTATTTAAAGTTAATAAGTAATTAGTTTAATGTAATACCAGTATTTCCTGAAGTACCTTTTTTACCAATATTGCCAATTTCTGATTTATATGGTTTAAAATCGTCATATTGTAAAAATCTATTTAAATTTTTTACAGAAACACCAATTTGTCCAGAAATTGAGTCTAAAGAGTCATTTAATCCATTTTCTTCTACATAATTTATAAAGTTAGAAAATTCCATACCATCTTTAGCACTACATTTTGGACAAACACTACCTTGTGCTACATAAAAACTTCCACATCTACTACATTTATTAAATTCCATAATTAATTCCTCCTACTAATTTTTTCTTTTGACATTAAAATCGTACACATTGTATCATAATTAGACAAAAAAATAAAGAGTTTTAGAAAAAATAAAAAATTTACAAAATACGAAGTAGGGCATGTCATCTAATGGCATGCCCTGACTTCTGGAAGTTCTTCTACAACGGAAGAACTTCCCATACTATCCATATGACAGCAGCGTAGCACGCTGCTAACAAAAGGATAGTGAAAATTATCAAACAAATCGTTTCTTTACGATTTGTTTGACGTTTTTCTTCCAAGTCCTGTTCTAAATCAACAGGACTTGAAGAAAAAAATTTTTCATTCCGCATTTTTCCACCTCCTTTCAAAGATGAAAAAAAACAGTTATACTCCTATTTATAATTACTAATAGGAGCAGGTTACAAGTAGTTAATGTTAACTACTAATACAATTATAACATAAGTTAAGATTTACTGCAACTTTAAATGTGCATAAATAATAGAAAAATAAAGAAAAAAGCTTGAAAGATTAGAAAAAATTAGTTATTATATAAATTATAAGTATAAGGAGAGAAAAAATGGAATCACAAGAAAAATACAGAAATCTAATTTCATATATAAAAATTTTATCTAATAGAGCAGAGAAAGAAACATCTGAAAGATTAAGAAAAATAGCAAAATATTTAGAAAAAGTTAGTGAACAAAGACATTTAGCTATGATATTAGAAACAGATAGGATAGAAAAAACAAGATATAAAGAATTATTAGAATATATTGATAAAAACTATGATGAAACAATAGCAAGTGTAAAAGAAATATGCAAAACATTAGATAAAAGAGAAGATATGGAAGAAGTATTAAAATATTATGACAATAAAGATAATAAACCAAAAGAAGAAGAGGAGATACAAAGATAAATGAAAAAAGTAATTGTAGCTACAAATAATGAAGGCAAATTAAAAGAAATAAAAGACATATTAAAAGAATATGAATTATTAACTTTAAAAGATGTTAATTGTAATATAGAAGTGGAAGAAGATAAAGACACATTTGAAGGTAATTCTATAAAAAAAGCTAAAGAAATATCAGAAATATTACATATGCCTTGTATAGCAGATGATAGTGGATTATGTATTGATATATATGATGGTTGGCCAGGTGTTCATACAGCTAGATTTTTAGGAGAAAATGCGACAGCAAAACAAAGAAATGAATATATTTTAGAAAAAATGAAAGATTTAAAAGGTAAACAAAGAAAAGCAAGTGTAAAATGTTGTATTACCTTTTATGAAAATGGAAACTACATAATTGGTAAAGGAGAAATACAAGGTAAAATTGCAGAAAAACCAAGAGGAAATAAGGGGTTTGGTTTTGATGAAATTTTTGAATTAGAAGATGGTAGAACATATGCAGAATTAAACAAAGAAGAAAAAAATGAAATTAGCCATAGAGGATTAGCTTTAAAAGATTTATTAAAAAAATTAGAAAATCACATATAAAGTTCTTAATGGAGCAATTATATGTGATAATTATTATACAATCTAAAAAATAATATAAAAGGAATGGAATTAAAATGGCAGAAGTAAAATGGACAAAAGAACAATCACAAGCAATTTATGAAAAAGAATCTAATATTTTAGTATCAGCAGGAGCAGGAAGTGGTAAAACAGCTGTATTAGTAGAGAGAATTATTAATAAAATTATTAATGAAAAAATAGATATTGACAAATTATTAGTTGTAACTTTTACAAATGCGACATCAGCAGAAATGAGAGAAAGAGTATTAGAAGCAATTTACAAAAAATTAGATGAAACTCCAGAAAATGAAAATTTACAAAGACAAGTTACACTATTAAATAAAGCTAATATTTGTACAATTGATTCATTCTGTTTAGATGTAGTAAGAAACCATTTTTATGAATTAGAAAACATATCTCCTAATTTTAGAATTGCAGATACAACAGAAATTGAACTACTTAAACAAGAAATATTAGAAGAAATATTTGAAGAAAAATATGAAAACCAAGAAGAAAATTTTGCTCAACTAATTAATACATATACAAGTTATCGAGATGACACACCTTTAAAAGAATTAATTTTAAAAATATATACATATATACAAAGTAATCCATTTCCTAATCAATGGTTAAATGAAAAAATAGAAATGTTTGATATAAAAGAATCTGAGCAAGATTTTAGTAAAAATGTGTGGGGAGAAATTTTACTAAAAGAAGTAGAAGAAAAACTAATTGATGATATTAATACCTTAAAGGAACAAGAGCAAAAATTAAATAAAAATATAGAATTAGAAAAATATGCAAAAACTATTTTTGATGATATTGACAAACTAGAAATGTTAAAAGCAAACTTGAACAGTTGGGATAAGGCATATGAAATTTATAACAATTTAACATTTGCTACATGGCCAAGACAAAAGATTGATTCAGAAATTAAAGACCAAGCAAAATTGGTGAGAGATGATGTTAAAAAGAAATTTTCTAAAAAACTAAATAAAATATTTATATATAATTCAAAAGAAGCAAATAAAGATATAACAGACATGTATCAGATTTTGATAAAACTAAAACATCTTATATTTGAATTTAGTAAAGAATTTTTAAAAAGAAAAAGAAGTAAAAACATTGTAGATTTCAATGATATTGAACACTTAGCATTACAGATTTTAATAAAAAATGAAGATGGAAAAGTAGAGCCAACAGAAGTTGCGAAAACTTATAAAGAAAAATTTATAGAAATTGCTATTGATGAATATCAAGATAGTAATATGGTACAAGAATACATTTTAACAGCCATTTCAAAAGGAAATAATATATTTATGGTAGGAGATGTAAAACAAAGTATATATAAATTTAGACAAGCAATGCCAGATTTATTTTTATCAAAATATAAAACATATCAATTAAAAGAAAATAAAAAAGAAAAAGAAGATTTAAAAATACAATTATTTAAAAACTTTAGAAGTAGAGATAATATATTAGATTTTACTAATTTAATATTTCAAAATATTATGAGTGAAAACTTAGGAGAAATAAATTACACCAAAGAAGAATATTTAAATTTAGGAGCTAGCTATGAAAAAACATCACAAGCATTAGAAACAGAAATAAATATTATTGATTTAAAAGAAAATGATAATTTAAATTTAGAAGAGGTAGAACAAACAGAAGAAATACAAGAAAATGATGAAATTGAACAAAACACAGAACAAAAAGTGGAAGATATTCAAGTTGAAGCTAGATTTGTAGCAAATAAAATAAAAACATTAGTAGAAAGTAAGTTTCAAATATATGATAGAAAAATAAATGGATTTAGAGATATTCAATATAAAGATATAGTTATTTTACTAAGGTCTACAAAAGTAAATGCACCAATTTTTGAAGAAGAAATTATAAATTTAGGAATGCCAGTATTTTCTGAAAGTTCACAAGAATATTTAGAATCTATTGAAATTCAAACAATTATGAGCTTATTAAAAATTATTGATAATCCAATTCAGGATATTCCATTAGTTACTGTTCTAAGGTCACATATTGGGAATTTTACAGATGATGAATTAGTAGAAATTAGATTATCTGATAAATATGATAATTTTTATTCAGCTATGCAAAAAGCAAGAATTAATGTTAGAATTGAATTAAAAGAAAAAATAGATAACTTTTTTAATAATTTAGAAAAATGGAGAAAAGAAAAAGAATATCTAGCATTAGATGAATTTATTTGGAAGTTATATTCAGATACATATTACTATACTTATGTAGGACTTATGCCAAATGGAGATTTAAGACAAGCTAATTTAAAAATGTTATTTGAAAGAGCAAAACAATATGAAACAGCAAGTTTCAAGGGATTATATAATTTTATACAATTTATTGAAAAACTTCATATAGGAAATAATGACTTAGGACCTGCAAAATTAATAGGAGAAAATGATGATGTTATTAGAATTATGAGTATCCATAAGAGTAAAGGGTTAGAATTTCCTGTTGTGTTTTTATCTGCAACTGGTAAACAATTTAACTTAATGGATTTAAATCAAAACATATTATTACATCAGGAACTAGGAATTGGTGTAAAATATATAGATTATGAAAGACAAGTTCAATATGATACATTAACTAAAGAAGCTATTAGAAATAAAATTTTAACAGAAACTTTATCAGAAGAAATGAGAATATTATATGTTGCTTTAACAAGAGCAAAAGAAAAATTATATATTACAGGACTGAAAAAAGATTATGAAAAAGAAATTGAAAATATGCAAAAACAAATAAGTCGATATCATAAGGTAAATGATAAAATAAACTATATTTTAGTAAAAAAATATAAAAAATATTTGGACTGGATTTTATTAGTTTATCTATATGAAAAAGAAAATAGAGAAAATTTGATAAAATTAAATGTATGGAATAAACAAGAAATTTTAAAACAATTTGCAAAAATAGAAGAGGAAATTGTAGATATAAAAGAACAATTAGAAAATGTAACTATTGCAAAAGAAGAATTGGAAAAAATAAATACTATTTTAGAATATAAATATAGATATAAATTAGCAACTACAATTCCAACAATGACATCTGTTACAAAAATCAAACAAATGAAAAATGAGAAAAATGCAAATTTAGAAAATAAACAAATTAAAAACGAAGAAAATATAAGCATATCTAAAGAAGATAATAAATTAAAACAAACAATTACATTTAATGAGCCTGATTTTATAAGAACTGATAAAGAAGAAGTAATAACTCCTACACAAAAAGGTACTTTAATACACTTATGTATGCAAAGACTAGATGAAAGAAAATTATATAATTTAGAAATGGTACATGATTTAATAGAAAATTTGGTAAAAAAAGAAATTATAACAGAAAAAGAAGCTAATAATATTAATCCATATAAAATACTAGAATTTACAAAATCAATAATTTGGAAACAACTAAAAAATGCAAAAAAAGTATATAAAGAAAGGCCATTTTTTATTAATATACCAGCAAAAGAAATTTATGAGGAAGAAATAGAAGAAGAAATTTTAGTACAAGGAATTATTGATTTATATTACATTAATGAAAATGATGAAATAATTTTAGTAGATTATAAAACTGATTATGTAGAAAAAGGAAAAGAAAGCGAATTGGTAGAAAAATATATTTCACAACTAGAATTATACAAAAAAGCATTAGAAGAAAGTTTACAAAGAAAAGTATATAAAACATATATATATTCTGTATATTTAGGTAAAGAGATTGATATGAGTTAAATAATCTGGGGAAAAAATAGAAAAAAATTTTAAGAAGATATAGA
>CANAUI010000013.1 GCA_947364715.1 uncultured Clostridium sp. | reverse complement strand
TAAAAAGTCTAGGTTTTCATATTTTCTTTGTTCATAATTTATTTTTTCTACTTGATTTTTTAAGTTTTTTGCATCTTTATTTAGTTTTTTTCTTTGCTCAATAAATGCATTTACTTCAGAAGGAGTTTTTAGATTTCTATCATGCCAATCTGTAATGATAGTATTAATATATTCGAATGTAGGAGATTGTTTTAGTGTTGTACGTTTTAGAGCAATTTCAATAATATCCATTTCATATCCAAAATTTAATACCCAGTTTTCAATATATGCTTCTTCATATTGTGTTAAATTTCCATGTTTACCAAGTTTTTTAGAAATTGTTTTTTTCAAAATATTTAATTTTTCTTGTTTTTCATAATAAATATCAAGGTCATTCCATGTTTTTATTTTATTTGATGCCCAAGATTCTGCAACAGTTTGTACATAGTTTCTGTGCATAGCACTTCTGTTAAAGCAATAATCAAAAAGAGCAATCATTACTTGTTCATCAAAATTATATTTCTTAAACCAAAGGTCAATATCATTGTACCAAGAAGGACTCATAATTCCTTGGAAATACATATTGTTAATATGTTCAATTGCTTTTGCTCTAGATTGATTTTTAGCAGTTTGTGCTACTTTTTCTTTTGAAATTGTTAAATTTGGTGTATATAATTCATGAAGTGTTGCTTCTTGTAAATCTACAATAACATATCCAGTTGACTTTTTTGTAAGCAATCTATTTTCTTCTAAAAATTTAAGTCCATCACTGATTGATTTTAAAGGTATATTTAATTTTTTAGATAAATCATTTAATTTAATTTCTTTATTATATTTTGAAAGAAATAACATATACAAATAAATTTTCAAATAATCTCCTGGTATTTGAGATAAATAATCTGAAAAAAATATATCTGGTATAGTTGTTTCTGAAAATAAAAGAGTTTTATCATTTTGTTCTAGTTTCATTTTTGTTATCAATCCTTTCTAAAAGCAAATTAAGATATGTAATACAAATTATATCTTCTTTAGACAAAAAATTCAAGGAGATTTTTTTAAAATTTTCAATTATCTGTATGAGTTTGTTTTAGAATAAAAGAATAATTTTTGATTAATAAAAAATTTAAGCATATATATAAAAACATAGATAATATTTTCTCCATGAATTCCAGATATACTAAGTAAAAATATAGGGAAACAAAAGATAATAAAAAGTATTACCTTTGTATTTATATTTTGAGTAAAAATATAAAGTAAAATGCCTACTATTATGGCCCAAATAATATTAATAATAGCTACAGAATAGTCAATAAATCCTAATATTTTATTTCTAAAATTGTAATTTCTAGGAAAAATAAATTTCAAAAAATCACCTCCAATTATATAAATTATATATAATAATTTTAAATATTAACATAAAATATTATTTAAAGTAATATTTTTCTATTTGAGGTTTGTAAAACTTTTCACAGATTGTGTAACAGTTGTGGAAACACCACCAATAAAATCACGTACAAGTGAATTTGCTTTAATTAAACCATACATACCTCCTACATAAATAAATTTACTAAATAAATCTGTATTGGAAAAATTAATAGAAAACATGAGCAATAGAATTATGGACACAATAATTTGTATAAATAAGAGAGAAAATAAATTTTTAAGCCAAACCTTAAAAAACCAATTAGTATTTGAGAGAATTAATGATAAAAAAGCAAAAGGTGTTATAAGTACAAAAACTTTTATAAAAATATATCTTAAAGAATAAGTGAATACTAAATTTAATAGAGAGAAAGATAAAGTTCCTTTTATTAATCCATCAATTGTAAAAATATTTAATGATGATGTATCAATTGAAATATTTGTATTTATATTTGTAATTAGAGAAGAAAAACAAATACTTTTCTGAAATAAATCTTCTCCAATACTACGAATAAATAAAGAAATATGAGATATTAAATTAATAAATAATTCTATCATAAAAAAGGATGAGTTCATGCAAATGGCATAAATAATCATTTTAATAAAAAAGCTAGAAGGTTTATCAATTTTATCATATGTCAAATGAGATAATAAGTATTTAATGCCATAATATAAGATAAAAGCAAATAATAGAGAATTTGCAATTAATAAAATACCACTAGAACTTGATGTACCTAAAATATCTTGAAAATATTTATCTTTTAAAATATCTGAATTAATAAAAGTGAGTTCATCTAATAAACTATATAAGTTGTTGTCAATAGAGCTAAAAAGATTTTCAAAAATAGTATTAATGGTATCGACAATGACTTGAGTAATATTTTCAGACTGTTCCATTTAGCCTCCTTGTATAATATAGTAAATCAAAATTAATATTTGAATTTTGATTTGTTACCTAATTTAAAAGGTATGAAATAATATATATAATGATAAAGTGTTAATTTAATAAAGACTGTATAGTAGATAAAATTAAATCAATTGCAAGTATAAAGGCATATGAAAATAAAGAGCCCTTTATTAATTTTTTGCCTGTTCGTATTTTTTCTTCATCACCAAAACTAAATTTTTTCATAAATACACCAGTGCCAACAGCTACGGCAGCAGCAGGTGTAGATATTTTTAAAATCCAACTTTCAATATCTTTAAAAGCATTATTAATAGTACTAATAAGTTTAGGGTCTCCAAGTGCAAATACTGTAGGAGAATAGAAAAATATTAAGATAAAAAATATTATAAAAATATATAAAATATAAAAAGAAATAGATTGTTTTATATTTATCTTTTTTTGTTTCATAAAAAAACTCCTTTCAATGTTTAAAATATGGAATCATTTGTAATTTGCAAGGGGGATATATTTTATGACCATCTGATAAAAAACATAGTGCATAAAAAGTTTCTAATTCTTGTGTAAAATAATTTGATTCATAAATATAATCATTTTGTGTGTAAGTATTTATAGATTCAGATATACTAGAATTGTCAGAATGTAAAGTATTAGAAATATAATTAAATTTAGTTTCTTTAGCATTTTCAGAAACACTTTTTGATATTTTTGTTTTATCTTCTTTACCTAATTGTTTTTGTGCATCTTCAATTGTAAAAATATCATCTGTACGAAACCAAATTTTATTAATTAAATTTTGGACGATAACTTTTACAAAAGAATCATCTTTTAAAGTATTTTTTAAAGAAGAATAACTTTGTGTACTAACAATATTAATACATTTTGCTTCTCTACTTAAAGAGAAAAATTCAGCATCTGTTTTACTGGCATATTTGTCATATTCATCACAAATAAAAGCTGTAGAATAAGAAATGTTATTAGATAAATTGGTTAATATTTCTGTTTGAAAATCCAGTTTTAAATAAGTAGCAATAATTTTAGAAAGATTAGCATATTCAGAAATATTCATATTTAATACTACAATTTTTCCATTTTTTATTACTTCTTCAAAACCTGTAAAGGTAAGTTTTTCTTTAGGTGGACAAAAACAAGACATAACATCATAATCAGAAATAAAAGTATTGGTAATTCGAGTGATTTCAGAAACAAGTATTCCTTTTGTTCTTTGGTCTAATGTTTCAAATTCTTTTTGAAAAAAGTCTAAACAAGTATTTAATTCATATATTTCTTGTTTTTTTAATTTTCCATTTATGAAAAGTTGCCTTAAAAAAGGAATTTTTTCTGTATAATATGTTGGAATAGTTATTAATTTATGAAGTTCTACAAATGTAACATATCCATTATTATAAAAACGACATAATTTGATACATTCAGTTAAAACTTGTTCAGCTTTATCTAACCAATAAGATTCTGAGTTATTTTCTGAAAATAATAATAATATTGTTTTTAAACGATTTGCTAGTACTTGAGGTTTTAAATGAGGTTTATGTAATGGATTATAATATATATTAGAATGTAGGTCTATTACGATTAAATCAGAAAGTAGGTTATAGGTCTTACAAAATTGTTTTACTTGTGAGTAGTAGTTTCCTTTTACATCTAATATAAGCATTGCTATTTTATGGTTAGGATGTTTACTATTAAAATCAATAATTTGTTCTGTAAAAGGATACATAGCAGAAGAGGTTTTGCCAGAGCCGATAGTGCCAGTAATTAAAAAATTTTGATAAAGTCCACTTTCAGGAATATATATATTAGTTTTTGAAGTTTCATCAAATCCTATTAATAATTGTAGTTTATTACAATCATTTTTCATGTTTTTTTGTTTAGTAGATAATATAGACTTTGTTTTTAATTTATTTGAGTTCATTTTTTCTGATTTTAAAATTTTTTTAAATAATTTGGAAAAGAAAAATTTTGTTATTAATATCATTGAAAAAGAAAAACTAACAATATGTGATATTTTAATATATTTCCATAAAATTGGATTTTTTGAACAAATGTCAAATGGATTTATTCCATATGTGATAATTAATTCTTGAGCAGTATAGATAGAATAGAAAAACTGAAAGTGTAAAAAAATAAAAATTATAGTAAAAAAAATTATAAGAAAGAATTTAAAGAATTGTAAAAATAAAAATCGTTTAATAAATTGAAAACCTCCTATTCTATAAATAAAAAATTACTTTTGATATATTTATTTATTTTAATGTGAATTTTTGTATTAACTAAATTAATAATAGATATTTAATAATTATCTGAAAATTTTTGTTTGAGTTTTAATTTTGAGCCTTGTTGATTATGAAAAATTTTGATATCAAAAAATGTATAAATTGAATATAAAGTAATAAAAAGATGAATAATAAAAGAGATAAAGAATAAATCTAAAAGTGTAAAAATATAATCACCACCTTACAATTTTTTCCATAATACAATATTTTTTATCATTTGTCTATACTTTTTTGAAAATTTATGATAAAATTGTAACAAAAATATGAGGAGGAAAAGTGATGAATTTTAATAAAGATACAAAAATTGGAGAAATTCTAGAAGTGGCTCCAGAAAAAGCAGAAATATTATTGAGTGTTGGAATGCATTGTATAGGTTGCCCAGCATCTCAAATGGAAACAATAGAAGAAGCTTGTGCTGTTCATGGAATTGATGTAGAAGAAGTTTTGGAAAAGTTGAATGCATAAAAAATTCTATGATATTTAATAATAGTCAAAAATAATTTCTTTTTGTATAGAAATATGTGAAAATAAATTATCAAATATTTTATTTTTAAAATAATATAGATGATAAAATAAAAAAATTGACTTTTCTATACAAGAAGAAATAGAAAAAAGCTATTAAAAATAAATTTTGGAGAGAAAAATTTGTAAAATCTCTCAAAAAAACAAAAAAAATTAAAAAAAAATTATAAAATTTTTATAAATGTATTGACAATCATTAAAAAATGTTGTAAACTATAAAGGCGTTATAGATAAAGCGTTTATGGGCTATTAGCTCAGGTGGTAGAGCACTTGACTTTTAATCAAGTTGTCCCGCGTTCGAGTCGCGGATAGCTCACCAAAAGAACTAAATAATTTTCTATAATTATTTAGTTCTTTACATATAAGGCCCGTTGGTCAAGCGGTTAAGACACCGCCCTTTCACGGCGGAGACATGGGTTCGATTCCCGTACGGGTCACCAATTAAATATGCCACTTTAGCTCAGCTGGCCAGAGCACCGCACTTGTAATGCGGGGGTCCCCAGTTCGAATCTGGGAAGTGGCTCCATATAAGGTCAGTAGTCTTGAAATAGTCTTGATTACTGGCTTTAAACATTTTTATTGGTACAAAAAATACCAATATTTTTTTAATAGTAATATTAATAAAAAGAAAAAGAGGTAAATTGATGGAAAAAGTAGCAATTGTAACAGGAGGTTCTAGAGGGATAGGAAAATCTATTGTAGAATCTTTAGCAAGAAAAAATATAAAAGTTATTGCAAATTATAATAAATCAGAAGAAAAAGCAAAGAAATTAAAAGAAGAATTGGAGAAAGAAGATATTGTAATAGATATTTTTAAGGCAGATGTATCTAAGAGAGAACAAGTAAAAGAAATGGTAGATTATACAATAAAAAAATATGGTAAGATTGATATACTTATTAATAATGCAGGAATTAGTCAAGAAAAAATGTTTCAAGATATTACAGATGCAGATTGGGATAATATTATAGGAGTAAATCTATATTCTGTTTTTTGTACTACACAAGAAGTTATAAAATATATGTTAAGTAAAAAAAATGGGTGTATTATTAATATTTCTTCTATGTATGGTATTAATGGAGGGTCTTGTGCAGTAGTATATTCTGCTACAAAAGCAGGAATAGATGGAATGACAAAATCTTTAGCTAAAGAATTAGGACCTTCAAATATAAGAGTAAATTCAATAGCTCCAGGATTTATGAATACAGATATGAATACTTATCTAACAGATGAGGAGTGGGATGAAATAAAACAATCAACACCACTCGAAAAAGTAGGAGAAGGAATTGATATTGCTAAATGTATAGAATGGCTTGTAGAAGATAATTTTACAACAGGACAAGTTATTTCAATAAATGGAGGATTAGTAATTACATAAATAAAAAATCCACGGATTATACCGTGGTTTTTTTTATTATTCTTCATTAGTATTTGTAACTTTTTTCTTATAATTCCCAGAAATAATTTTTGGAAAATATGTGATAATTTTATATATAGCTAAACGTATTTTTTTACTCCATAAATAAGCCTTTCTTAATCTCCTAGAAGAGGTTAATGAAGTTGGTTCATCATCTAAAACTAATAATTCTGTTGGAAGTTTTTCTAAATTAAATATATAATTTTGGCCATTATTATTATCCCAAATATTATTTTCATTTTTAAAGCAGAAGTTAAAAGTATTTCCTTCTCCTAATGTGATTTCAGCTTGAAAACCTAAATCTGTTTTTTCCATAATAACATCATTTATGTTATCCCAATTATTACCAAAACCATAATGAATAGATACATCTTGAGAAGCATCTTGAAATAATTGTCCTGTATATGAAATTTTAACTTTTGAGTTTTCAACTAATTTATCAGTATTAAAAAAAATATTTTTTGTTAACTCCATTTTTTTACTCTCCTTGTTTATCTTTTGCTAAAAACATTATAATATTAAATTTTACATTCTTCAAGTATTTTTCTAAAAAATAAACAAAATATTAAAAATGTAATCAATTTGTAATTGTTTTGTAATAAATATGAGAATTAGGAAAAGCTAAACTGAATAAGATATATAGATAAAGAAAATCTATATTTAAACTATATAAATATATTGTCAAAAAAATAAGAATATGATAATATTTAAATAGGACAAAAAGGAGAAAAATTATGAAAGAAGATTTAATGGAGGCGAAAAAGTTGGAGCCAAAAGAAAAAATAGAACCAAATACACAAAAAGAAAATTATGAAACAGAAATAATAAAAGAAGAACAAAAAGAAATATCAGAAAAACTACATAATACTGAACAAAGTCCATATAATGATGAAATTAAAAAAGAAGACATAAAAGATAGTGTGGAAGAGGAAGTAGATTTAGAAGAATTAAATAAAGTTGAAACAGATAAAAATCAAGATAATGAAGAAGAAAAAGAAGAAGACGAAAAAAATCATAAAGAAATGAAAAAAGGTAAGAGAAATAAAAGTAAAGAAAATAACATTGAAAAGCAAAAAATGAAAAATTGTAAAAAAATCATTATCTCGATTATAATTGTAGCCATTGTAGTATCATTATTTTCTACAGTATTTGCATTAATAAATATAAACAATGAAAAAATTATTAGTGGAATTACAATTAATGAAATAGAAGTTTCAGGATTAACAAAAGAAGAAGCAATTGCCAAATTAGAAACAATATATTCTGAAAAAATGGAAAACAATATTATGCTTCAATATGGAGAGTTTGAAACAGAATTGAATAAAACACTTATGGAAGTAAGTTATAATATAGAAAAAACAGTATATGAAGCATATGCTTTAGGAAGAAATGGAAATATATTTATTAATAATTATGATATATTAGGAACATTAATTTGGAAAAAAGATTTTGGTATAGATATGACGATAAATGAAGAAATAACAAAACAAACTATTAGTGATATTGGAGCTAATTTACCAGGAATTATGATAGATTCTAGTTATAGTATTGAAGAAGATGAATTAATTATTACTAGAGGAAAAGAGGGTATTGTTATTAGTGGAGATACACTTCTAGAACAAGTAAAAGAAAAACTAAAAAATATTCATGAAACAGAAAATGTTATAGAAATTCCAGTTGAAACAAAAAGACCACAAGAAATAGATATTGAAAAGATACATAATGAAATTTATAAAGAGCCACAAAATGCTTATTATACACAAGAACCTTTTACAGTATATCCAGAAGTAAAAGGAATAGACTTTGATGTAGAAAAGGCAAAAGAAATTATTTCTGCTGAAGTAAAAGATGAATATGTTATAAAGTTAACTATAACAAAACCACAAATAACATTACAAGATATTGGAACAGAGGCATTTCCAGATAAATTATCTACATTTTCGACAAGATATGATGCTAGTGATAGGGATAGAACAACAAATTTAGTAATAGCTTGTCAAAAAATAAATGGAACAGTGTTAATGCCAGGTAAAACGTTTTCATATAATGAAGCACTAGGGCCAAGAACATATTCAGCTGGTTATAGAAATGGAAAAATATATGCAAATGGTGAAGTAGTAGATGGATTAGGTGGAGGAATTTGCCAAATCTCATCAACATTATATAATTCAGCATTAATGTCAGATATGGAAATTATAGAAAGAAGAAATCATCAATTTGTTACATCATATGTTGATAAAGGAAGAGATGCAACAGTTGTATATGGTGCAACAGATTTTAAATTTAAAAATACAAGAACTTATCCAGTAAGAATTGTAGCATCTGCTAAAGGTGGAGTGGCAACTGTTTCTATATATGGAATAAAAGAATCAGATAGAGAATATACATATTCTTTTAAAACAGAGCTAATATCTACTATACCATATACTACAAAATATACTGAAGATTCAAGTTTAGCAGTTGGCAAAGAAGTAGTAACACAAAGAGGGGTAAATGGATTGATTTGTAAAACATATATGACAAAAATGTTAAATGGAAAAATTATTTCTACAAAGTTACTTTCAACAGATACATATAGTGCAATGCAAAAAATTGTTAAAAGAGGAAAGAAAGTTGCTAATAAAAATGTATCAAATAATACAACTAATAAAGATAAAGAAATAAATAATGAAGAAATAGTTAAGAATCCAGAAGAGACACTTCCAACACAACCACCAGAAGAAATAGAAGAAGAAAAACAAGAAACACAAAATGAAACAATACAATAAGTTTATTGTTTTAACATTGGGTAAATAGTAGTTATTAAAAGTTAAATAAAATAAACTAATGGAACGGCGTTTTTAGTAAAAAACGCTGTTTTTCCATTGACAAAAGTAAAAAAAGTAGTATAATAATATATGTCAAAGTAAAAAATGCGCCATTAGCTCAGTTGGTAGAGCAGCAGACTCTTAATCTGATGGTCGGAGGTTCGAATCCTCTATGGCGCACCACTACAATAGCAAAGAGTAAATCTAAAAAAATATATATAAATATTAGATTTATTTTTTTGTTTCAAAATAAAAATTATGTAAATTTTAAAGAGGGGTGAGAGATTTGCTAAAGATTTATAATACAAATATGGAAACAAACAGATTAGAAGAAATAAAAGAATTTAGAAAAGGGAGTTGGATTAATTTAGTAAATCCCTCCGAAAACGAAATAAAAAGAGTATGTGAAAGTATAAATATTCAAGAAGGGTTTATAAGAGATGCATTAGATTATGAAGAAAAGGCAAGAATTGATACAGAAGAAGATGACAATACAATCCTTTTTGTAATAGATGTTCCAATAATAGAAAAAAGTGAAGATAATGATATATATTCTACAATGCCACTAGGAATGATTGTAGTAAGAGATGACTTTTTTATAACAGTATCTTTAAGAAAAAATAAAATTATAGAAGATTTTGAAAAAAGGAAAATCAAAAATTTTCAAACTTATAAAAAAACTAGATTTATTTTTCAAATTTTTTATTTAAATTCATCATATTTCTTAAATTACTTAAAGCAAATAAATAAAGAAACAGAAATAGCAGAATATATTTTAAAAAATTCTATGAAAAATAAAGAATTATTAAAATTATTGAGTTTAGAAAAAGGTTTGGTATATTTTACAACATCATTAAAATCAAATGAACTTGTAATGGAAAAAACCATGAGGGGAAAAATTATTAAATTATATGAAGATGACGAAGAAATACTAGAAGATGCCATTACAGAAAATAGACAAGCTATAGAGATGGCACAAATTTATAGCAATATTTTAAATGGAACAATGGATGCATATGCATCTATCATTTCAAATAATCTAAATGGTGTGATGAAATTTTTAACATCAATTACAATTGTACTTGCAGTTCCAACAATGATATCAAGCTTTTGGGGAATGAATGTGGGATTACCACTACAAAATAGTCCATTTGGATTTGTTATTATGATTCTAATTTCTGTTATTTTAACATTAGGAGTTACTTGGTGGCTAAAGAAAAAAGATATGCTAGATTGAAAGATAAAAAATATCATTTAATATAAACAAAATTGTTAGAATTCACAGTTAATATCTATTAACTGTGAATTCTAACGCATAATAATTAAAATGTATTGCCAACAACTTTTTTTATTTTATCTAATTGTATTTTTAAAGTATTATATAAACTTTTTCCAATAGAAGTATCAATACCTTTATCATAATAAGAAATTGAATTTTCAATATCAAGTAGTTTCATTTTATGAGAAGCAAGGCTTGGATTTTTGTACATGTAAATAGGGATATAATTTGCATGGTCAATGGTAACTTTTCCATCAGTATGTTTTGTAATATTTAAATTCAAAATAATAGAATTTCTTGTATTATCAGCATTTTGGTCAGCAGTGAAATTTCCTAGAGAATAAATTACAAATCCATCTTGAGTAGTACCATCATCTAAAGTAACAGTCCTTTTTTCCATAGGTTGTAATACATGTGGGTGAGTCCCTAAAATTACATTTACTCCATTTTTAAATAAAAAATCTGCCCATTTTTCTTGCTCAGAATTTGGAGTAAGTTTATATTCAGTTCCCCAATGCATACAAGCAACAATCATATCAGCATTGTTAGATTTTGCCGTTTCTATGTGTTGTTTTATCAAATTTTCATCTGCCACATTTACACAAAAAGGTTTATCTTTTGGAATAGAAATACCATTTGTCCCATAAGTATAATTAATAAATGCAATTTTAATTCCTTTTACATATTTAAAAAGCACTTTATCTTGTTCTTCTTGTGTTTTATTAGTACCAACATGAGAAATATCAGCTTTATCTAGTACATCAATTGTCCTTGATAATCCATCAAATTTTGTGTCTAAAGAATGATTACCAGCAGTAGAAATTACATCTAGGCCTAAGTCTTTTAGTCCATAAGCTAAATCATCTGGAGAGTTAAAAGTTGGGTAATTACTATAGCCTTTATCAGCACCTGCAAAAGTAGTTTCTAAATTTCCAATAGCAATATCAGAAGTTTTAATATAAGAGCGAATATCTTCATAAACATATGTAAAGTCATATTTTCCGGTTTCTTTTATATAAGCATCCATATATTGTGTATTATGACACATTACATCTCCAATTGCAGTCATAGAAAATGTAGTATCAGTTTCAGTTTTATTTTTTTCCCCATTTTGTAATTCTTCATTTTCTATTTTTTCTTTTGATTGGATTATTGCTTGTTCAGTTTTATTATTATTTTGAATATAATAATAAATTGTAATAGCAATTAAAATAATTGCTAAGATACCTATAAATATACTTAAGTTTTTAACATTTTTTTGAAAGTTTAATCGAGAATTAAATTTATTTTTATGTTTCTTATTTCTAGGATTTCTTCTCATATAAGAGCCTCCTTGTATAATTTATTTTAAACTTAAAATATCATAAAAAAACAAAAAATTCAATACAACTAAACTAGTTACCAAGGAAAAATATATAATATTGTTGACAAAATAATAAAAGTAGAATAATATAAACAGGTAAAAATAAAAAACAAAAGAGGATGAAAAATGAAAAAAGTAACTGGTGTAAGCCTTATGGTTGTAAGAGAGCGCTATACTTTACTAAATAAAGATAGTTATAATAATATATATAAAAAAACAGATAACAATAAAACTGCAAAAAGTAGTTTTTTATTGTTGTCTTTTTGTGTTTAATTAATTATAAATAGTTATTAAATTTAAAATAAAAAAGGAGGAATGAAAATGGAAGAAGAGTTAAAAGGGAGGAAAGGTGGATTTATGGATTCAGATTTCAAGTTAATAGGAATTTTATCATTAATTGTAATAATTTTAGGAATTATTTTTACTATTAGAATAACTATATTTAAAGATGACGGATTTTTATCTCCAAATACAAACTTAGCTACAACAGATACATCAGTAAGCGAAACTGACATTAATAGTATATCAACTACAAATAATGATATAAATAATACTAAAGAATGGTTAGAAAGAGAAAATGAAATTAATGAGGAAATAAGAAAAGATGAGTTAGAACGAGAAGAAATGATAAAGAAATCAAAGGAATTTAATGAAGAATTGAGAAGATACGAAAATGAACAACAAGTAAAAGGCATTATATTATATATTCTTTTATTATTAATAATTCTATCTATTTTATATTATATTTTTAAAAATTATAGTTTTAAAACAGGACTCATAGCATATAGTACATATGCAATTATTTCATCTTGTATTCAAAATGGATTTCATTTTTTAACTATTTTTTTAGCACTTATTGTAGCACTAATTGTAACCACCATAACTTATATTGTTTATACAAAAAGTAAATCTTTTCTTAATTTTGTATTAAAAATATTGTTAGTAGGAATAGGGATTTTTGTTATTTTAGTTATTTTAAGAATAGTTATATCTATGATTAATGGTAATAGTGGTATACTTTAAAAGACACAATAAAAAATTAAACGAAGTAAGTTCAATGAAGGCTCTACTAGAAGCTTTTATCAGTTAGAACTTACTTCGTTTAGTTTCTTTACACAAACTGTGTACTTTCTATGAAGTTTTTAAATTTTATCTCTTATACTTTTTTTGTTATTTAAATATTTCTTATTTTATAATATCAAATTTTAATTACATATATTATGGTAAATAAGTACTAGGTTTAAGATTTTTTTTAATTCCTTTTCCGTAAGCAAAATCCTTGAAAAATATGGGAAAATATTATATAATACAAAAGATTAAAAAGACCGTATTTACAAAATTAAATAATTTGATATACGAATTTATAAAATAAAAGATAAAAAGAAAGGAATGAAATATATGCTAAGTGCAAATGGAGTGACAGTTAGATTTGGAAAAAGAGTACTTTTTGAAGATGTTAATATAAGATTTGGAAAAGGAAATTGTTATGGAATTATAGGAGCAAATGGAGCGGGGAAATCTACTTTTTTAAAAGTATTATCAAGAGAGATAGAGCCAAGTAAAGGAGATGTTAGTTTAGATAAAGGAGAGAGATTATCAGTATTAAAACAAGATCACTTTGCATTTGAAGAATATACAGTCATGGATACAGTCATTATGGGAAATAAAGAACTATATGATATTATGAAAGAAAAAGAAGCTATTTATGCTAAACCAGACTTTTCAGAAGAAGATGGTATGAAAGCTGCAAAATTAGAAGAAAGATTTGCAGAGCTTGATGGATGGAATGCAGAATCAGATGCAGCTATTTTATTAAATGATTTAGGAATTATACCAGATAATCATTATAAATATATGAAAGAGATTGAAGCAAAAGAAAAGGTAAAAGTATTATTAGCACAAAGCCTATTTGGGAATCCAGATGTTTTATTATTAGATGAGCCAACAAATGACTTAGATATGAAAAGTATTAACTGGTTACAAGATTTTCTAATGGATTTTGAAAATACAGTTATTGTTGTATCACATGATAGATATTTTTTAAATAAAGTATGTACTCACATTGCAGATGTTGATTTTGGAAAGATAAAGGTATATCCAGGAAATTATGATTTTTGGTATGAATCAAGTCAATTAGCATTAAAACAAGCAAGAGAACAAAATAAGAAAAAGGAAGAAAAAATAAAAGAATTGCAAGAATTTATTGCTAGATTTAGTGCAAATGCTTCAAAATCCAAACAAGCAACTTCAAGAAAGAAAACATTAGAAAAAATCGAGCTAGAAGAAATTAAACCATCTAATAGAAAATATCCATATGTAGATTTTAAACCAGATAGAGAGCCTGGAAGAGAAATTTTACAAGTAAAAAATATATCAAAAACTGTTGATGGTGTAAAATTATTAGACAACATTTCATTTGATGTAAAAGAAGGAAATAAAATAGCATTTTTAGCAGATAATGAGTTAGCGAAAACAATTTTATTTCAAATTATAGAAGGAAAGTTAGAACCAGACGAAGGTGAATTAGTATGGGGAACAACTATTACAAAGTCATATTTTCCTAAGGATAACAACTATTTATTTGAGACTGATGAAAATATAACACAATGGCTAAGAAGATATTCGAAAGACCCAGATGAAACTTATGTTAGAAGTTTTTTAGGAAGAATGTTATTTTCAGGTGATGAAGCATTAAAACAAGTAAATATATTATCAGGAGGAGAAAAAGTAAGATGTGTGTTATCAAAAATGATGTTGTCAGGGGCAAATTTTTTAATTTTAGATGAACCAACAAATCATTTAGATATGGAAAGTATTACATCATTAAATGAAGGAATGAAACGATTTACAGGAAACATGTTGTTTACTTCACATGACCATGAATTAACACAAACAGTTGCAAATAGAATTATAGATATCAAAGAAAATGGAAAAATTGTTGATAGAGAAGTTACATATAATGAATATCTAGGAGTAGAGTAAAAATATAAATAATAATATATGAAAGTCCTTTTGAAAGAAGTATTTAGATTGAAAAAATATTACAATTTGTGTCTGGCAAACTTCTAGCTAAAACTTAATAAACATAAATTATAGGCAAGAAAGGAATGAGAGTAAAAATGGAAAGAGTAAATAAAGCAAATTACTATTTAGATATTGCAGAAAGTGTATTAGAGAGAGGAACATGTCTTAGAAATAATTATGGGAGTATTATTGTAAAAAATGATGAAATTATTTCAACAGGATATACAGGGGCACCAAGAGGAAGAGAAAACTGTATTGATTTAGGATATTGTACTAGACAAAAATGTGAAATGCCAAGTGGAAAAGGATATGAAAGATGTAGATCTGTACATAGTGAACAAAATGCGATTATTAGTGCATCAAGAAGAGATATGATAGGGTCTACATTGTATTTAGTAGGAGTTAACAAAAGAAATGGAGAATATGTAAAGGATAATGAGCCATGTTCTTTTTGTAAAAGAATGATTATTAATTCTGGAATTGAAAGAGTAGTTATGAGAGATACAAAAAAAGAGTATAGAGTAGAAGAAGTGAGTAGCTGGATACAAAATGATGACACAATTTATGAATAAGGAGAAAAATAATGAAAAAAATAGAAGAAATGATTGCAGAAGAGCTAAATATTAAACCAAAACAAGTTGAATCTACAATTAAATTAATTGATGAAGGAAATACAATTCCTTTTATTGCACGTTATAGAAAAGAAGTAACAGGAGGATTAAGTGATGAAATTCTTAGGGATTTAGGAGATAGATTAAATTACTTAAGAAATTTGGAACAAAGAAAAGAAGAAGTTATTAAATCAATTGATGAACAGGGAAAATTAACAGATGAAATTTTAAAAGCAATTGCAATTTGTAAAACATTAGCAGAAGTGGAAGATGTTTATAGACCATATAAACAAAAGAAAAAAACAAGAGCAACTGTTGCAAAAGCAAAAGGCTTAGAGCCATTGGCAAACATTATTATTGAACAAAAAGAGAAAAAACTAATTTTAGAAATTGCAAAAGAGTATGTTAATATAGAAGTTTTGTCAGAAGAGGATAAAAATAATAAAGATAAAGTAGTGGCAACTCCAGAAGATGCCATACAAGGTGCTTTAGACATTATTGCAGAAAATATTTCTGATAATAGCAAATATAGGACACAAATTAAAAAAATATGTTATAGAGAAGCAACAATTCAAACAAAAGCTTCAAAGCCAGAAGAAAAATCAAATTATGAAATGTATTATGAATATCAAGAAGCAATAAAATACATACCTAGCCATAGAATATTGGCAATTAATCGTGGAGAAAAAGAAGATTTCTTAAAGGTAAAAATCGAAAAACCAGAAGAGAAAATATTAGAATATATAGAAAGAGATACTATAAAAGGTGAAACACAATTTACACAAATGTTAAAAGATACTATTTTAGATAGTTTTAAAAGATTAATTGAGCCATCAATAGACAGAGAAATCCGTTCAGATTTAACAGAAAAGGCAGAGGATAAAGCTATTAAAGTATTTGGTAAAAATTCAAAGCAATTACTTTTAGGAGCACCAATTAAAGGAAAAACAGTTATGGGATTTGACCCAGCATATAGAACAGGATGTAAAATTGCAGTTATTGATGAAACAGGAAAATTATTAGATTATACAACTGTATATCCAACAGAGCCACAAAATGATGTAGAAGGTGCTAAAAAAGAATTATTAAAATTAATTGAAAAAGACAAAATAGATATGATAGCTATTGGAAATGGAACAGCCTCAAGGGAGTCAGAAATGTTTGTAGCAGACATGATAAAAGAAACTTCAAGAGATATTCATTATGTTATTGTTAGTGAAGCTGGAGCATCTGTATATTCTGCATCAAAATTAGCAACAGAAGAATATCCAGATATTAATGTATCTATTAGAGGTGCTATATCAATTGCAAGACGTTTGCAAGACCCATTAGCTGAACTGGTTAAAATAGACCCAAAAGCCATTGGAGTTGGACAATATCAACATGATGTTAATCAAAAAAAATTACAAGAAAGCTTAACAGGTGTAGTAGAAGATAGTGTTAATAAAGTAGGTGTTGATGTAAATACAGCTACACCATCATTACTTTCATATGTTTCAGGAATTAATAATACTATTGCAAAAAATATTGTAAAATATAGAGATGAAAATGGGAAATTAAAAAATAGAAAAGAATTATTAAAAGTTCCAAAGCTTGGAAAAGTAGCATTTGAACAATGTGCAGGATTTTTAAGAATATTTGATGGAGATAATCCATTAGAAATTACTGCTGTTCACCCAGAAAGTTATGACCCAACAGAAAAATTATTAAAACAATTAGGATTTAATAAAGATGATTTGAAGAATAAAGAAAAATTAGAACAATTAAGAATAAAGCTAAAAAGTGTAAATGTATTAGAAATGGCAAATGAATTAAATATAGGGGAGATGACATTAACAGATATTATTGAAGAATTATCAAAACCAGGACGAGACCCTCGTGAAGATATGCCAAAACCAATTTTGAGAAGTGATGTATTAAAATTAGATGATTTAAAAGAAGGTATGGTGTTGACTGGAACTGTTAGAAATGTTATTGATTTTGGTGCATTTGTCGATATTGGTGTAAAGCATGATGGACTTGTTCATATTTCAGAAATGAGTGATAAGTTTATAAAAAATCCATCTGAAGTGGTTTCAGTAGGTGATATTGTAAAGGTAAAAGTTATCAAGATTGATAAAGACAGACAAAAAGTAGGACTTTCTATGAAAGTATAAAAGGGACTGTAAAAGTCCCTTTTAACATATCTTATCCTTTATATTTCTCTTGAATTTTTTGTATTTCTTCATAATGATTTTTTAATATATCTAAAAATAAATCAACTAATTCTGGGTCAAATTGAGTTCCTCTACATCTTTCAAATTCAGAAATAATAGTATCCAGATATAAAGGATCACGATAAGCCCTTCTAGAAGCCATAGCATCAAAACTATCTGCAACTGATGTAATTCTTGCTAAATGATTAATATTATTTCCAGAAAGCTTTCCTGGATATCCTGTTCCATCATATTTTTCATGATGATGTTCTACAATTGGTAATATATCATCAAAAATAGAGGCATTTGATAATATGTGAACACCAATATTAGGGTGTTGTTTAATTTGAGAATATTCTTCATCTGTCAATTTATCTTCTTTTAATAATATACTATCTGGAACTCCAATTTTTCCAATGTCATGGAATAATCCACCAATTTCTAAAGTATGTAAATCTTCATCTGATAGCCCTAATTTTTTACCAATTAAAACAGATATGGCAGAAACTCTATCAGAATGTCCTCTTGTGTAAATATCTTTTGCTTCAATTGTATAACGTAAAGTTTTAATAGAATCTAAATATGCTTGTTCTAATTTTTCATATGTATCAGATAATTTAGTATTTATTTCTTTTATTTCATTCATTTGTTTAATAGATTTTATACCTGATTCAATTAATAAAAGTAGTTGATCAAATTTATCACTTTTTTCACAATATCCCTGAATGTCAAGTCTTTTAATTGTTTCTAAAGGTGGTGCTAAATCTTTATGACCTGTAAGTAATAAAATATATAAATCTTTATTAAATTTTCTAATTTCTTCAACAACTTGATCTCCATGAAAAGGTGTCATAATAAAATCTAGAACCATTAAATCGAAATGTTCTTTTTTTACTAATTCAATAGCTTCTTGTGGATTTGTAACACCAGTAAAATCATATCCAGAACGTTTTAAAAAGATAGATAAAGAATCTACGATACCTTCTTCGTCATCAACAGCAAGAATTTTATATCCATTATTTTCTATATTTAATAATCCTTGTATATGCTTTCTCATAATTTCGACCTCTTTAAATTTACTTTAGATTATTATATGCGGAAAAAAAATAAAAATCAAGCTTTTTACATAAAAAATTGTGTAAAAAGCTTGATTTTTTCTAGTGTTGAGTAGTTTTTATTTTTGTGAAATATTCAAAAAATCTCATTAAAAATACAACGAAAATATTATGTTAATATATACTGAAATGAAAGTATTACGTTACTATAAGGAAAAAATATATCATTAACAATGTGAGTTTATAAAAAATATCATACTGGTAATATGATTGTAAACATAGTACCTTTTCCTTCTTCTGATTCGAAAATTATATCACCATTAAAATGTGCTTTTATAGTTGAGTATGACATATATAATCCTAAACCAGTACCATTTTTTCCTTTTGTTGTAATCATTTCTTTAAATAATTTTTCTTGAACATTTTTAGGCATACCACTAGCATAGTCTTTTACGCTAATATATATATTGTTATTTTTGCTTTCTAATATTAGTTCAATATTTTTATTTTTTTCTCCATTATATGCTTGAATAGCATTAGAAATCATATTATTAATTACTTGTAGTAAACTATTAATATCACCATTTATAACTGTGGTTTCATCAGTTTTCATAGAAACGTTTAAGTAAATAATTGCATTCTTTAATTCATGTTTCATTAAAATATCAACACGTTTTACTAATTCATCAAGAGTAAAATGTACAGTGGATTTTTCAGATAGAGTAACAGCTTGACCTTTAACAGCAGTGATAATATCTGACATATATTTGGTGTAATCCTTAATTTTATATATCCATTCAGTCATGTCATGTGCAATATCATGATGGTCTTGTGAATTAACTTCAGGGTCATCTATAGAATCTTCATATTCTTTAATTAAGTTTTTTAATCCTTCTAAAGCTCCAGCTATTGACATGATAGGAGTTTTTAAATTATGAGCAATACCACCAATTAATTGTCCAAGAGAAGCTAAACGTTCACTTTCCATTAATGTTTCTTGATTATTATGTAATTGTTCTACATATGTTTTTGTTAGTTTCTGAATGTCATTAAAAGATGCAGTCAAATCACCAATTTCATCATTAGAAGTAATTGTAAGACTATTGTCATAAATAAAATCATTGGAATTAGAGATATGTTTCATTCCATCAATAACGCTATTAATATCATTGCTTAAATTTTTGCCTATAAAGAAAATAAATAAGCAATTTAGTACTATTAATACTAAAGCGATTAAGATGAATAGAAAGATAAAATTATTACCAAATACAAAATAACGAATACCAACATAACATTCACCCATATTTGTATTAATTTTAAGAATTGCACCTTCTCTGTTTTGACCATAATATTCATAAGTATATCCATCTGTTTCATCATAAAAATTCAAACTATATTTTATAAAAAAATCATTTAATTGTTCAGGTGAATAATATACCTTTCCGTCAGAAGCAGACATAATTAATGCATGATCACCTTCTGATTTAAATTCTATTGAATTTAGGATATTTTCTACTTCTGTAATATCATATATAGTGTTTTCATCGAAATGTGATAGTAAATCTTGTCTATAAAAGTGATATAATAACTCTCCTTTTTCTTTTGTCATTAAAGAAATTGAAATTAGTAAAATTAAAACAAAAGAATATAAAAATAAAGGTAATATTTGTATTAATAATTTATTATATAAAGACAATCTAATACCTGTTATTTTATTATTAGCTAGGTTAGCAGTTTTTATTAATCTGTGAGAAAAGAACTTTTTGTTAAGTATATAAGAGAATATGGCAAATAAAGCTGTAAAAGAAAATACAACAGTTGTAAGTCTAATAACTAATTCCATTTCAGTATGAAATGCAAATAATAAAATAGCAACAATAATAGAAGGAACAAATAATTCCAATAAAAGCATCACATAAGGATAATTAAATGATTTTTTTCTTAAGCTGTCTATATAATCTGGATTATTTAATTTTTCCTTAGAAAGTGATAATTTACTATATATAAATCTTAAAGCTATATATAAAAGAATGATTAATATAGATATAATAATAATAAATTGAGTTGTATATTTTATACCAACTATTTCTATTTGGAAACTATTATCTATTGAATTAGGTGGGTAATTTAGTACAAAAGGTAGTACAAAATATAAAACAACAGCAATAACAGCTAACAGTAGAATATTTACTGTTACTAATTTTTTTTCATTATTGATATCAAAAATTTTTGAGATTTTCATCTTATGTGCCTCCTTAATTATATTTTTCTTTTAAATAAAGTAAAATTTTGTTGATATATTCAGGTGATACTTTTGTCCAATCTAAATTTAACGATTGTAGTGCTATATTTGTTTTTTCATTATGAAGAGTAACCATACTGTTAGAAAGATTTTTAATATATGCTGTAATGCCAAAATAATTAGATTTAGAGTTAGACAAAGTAAGATTAAATTCATCTAAAGATGAGAACTTTATAGAAATTCCACAATTGTTTAAGGTATTAACTAAGTCATATCCTGAAATATAGTTGTTATTATACAAGTGATAAATTTCTAAGTTATGATATTGATGTTGCATTAATTGTACAATAAATTTTGCACAAATATCCACAGGTGAAAATTCAAAATAAAAATTAGAAAGTTCTTTAGGAAAGATTCCTAAATTTATAAAAGCCTCTAACCTATTCAAAAATGCATTATCACTGAAATTTTCTTGGAACATGCCATCAATATATCTATTTGTAATAGTTCCTAATCTATAGATACTTGCAATCACCTCGTTATTTTTACAAGCTTCTATAACTTTTTTTTCTGCTTCAAATTTGCTTCTAACATATACATTTTCTTTAAAAGATTGACCAATATATAAATCATCTTCTGTAAAATCAGAAGGTGGTGTTTTTACTAAACCATTTCCAGATACAGACATAGTTGAAACATAATGTAAAGGAATATGAAATTCTTTGCAAAACGAAATCATTTTTTTAGTAGAATTGACATTAGTTTTATTAAATACTTCATAATTTCCATAATGTTTAACTAATGCAGCTGTGTCAATTACACAATCACAAGTATTTCCTAGATGATTATATAATTCTTCATCAATACCAAAATGATTATCTAAAATATTGCCTTCTATAATTTTTATTCTATATAAATATTGTTCTATATTTGCATCAGGAAAATAAAAATTAAATTTATTAATAAATCGATTTAACGGATTTACCAAATCTTTTTTTCTAATAACACAAAATACTTTGCTAGATGTATTTGTTAGTAAATAGTATAATATATGAATCCCTAAAAATCCAGTAGCACCAAAAAGAATAATTCTTTTTGGGTTTGTAAAAGACTCAATTGATGTTCTTATTTCTTTAATGATTGGCATTTTTTCAATTAATACAGAAGTTTCTTTAGGTTGTTCAATTAATAAGAAATCTGCTAGTTTTCTAATGGTTGGATATTCGTAAAAATCTTGTGTATTAATAGAAAATCCTTTATTAAATAAAATAGATTGTGCTTTTATTAACAAAAGAGAATCTATGTAATAGTCAAATAAATTATCTTCTACACTTATTTTATTCTTTTGTTCTAATAATTCAGTAAAAATTTGCTGTAAAGTTTCTTCTAATTTATTTTTAGGTTTAATATATTTACTGATTATTTTTTTGGGTAATGGTAAGGCAGATTCATCTATTTTTCCATTAATAGTTAATGGGAGTTTATCTAGTTTAATAAAATAATTTGGTATCATATAGCTAGGTAATTTTTTCTTTAAAAAAGTAGATAAATCTTCAAGTTCAGTTTCAGATACATAATAGCCACACAAAAATTTATGTTCATCTAATGTAACTAAAGTAACGAAAACATCTTTAATAGAAGGATGTGTTAATAAAATAGATTGCAATTCTCCTAATTCAATACGATAACCATTTAATTTTACTTGAAAATCACTACGTCCTAAATATTCCATAATTCCATTAGAATGTAAAATAGCAAGGTCACCAGTCTTATAAATTTTTTTTCCATCATCAAAAGGATGATTTATAAATTTTTTAGATGTTTTTTGTCCATCAGTATAACCTAATGCTAGGCAATTTCCACTAATATAAATTTCACCAATAGTATCTAAAGGAACTAATTCTAAATTATTATTTAAAAGTAAAATTTGTATATTATCAATTGGATATCCAATTGGAACAGAAGTATAGTTATCTTCTGCATGATATTCGTAAATCATACATCCAACTGTAGCCTCTGTTGGTCCATATTCATTATATATATGAATAGGATGAGAAAATAAAGAAGTTATCTTTTTGCACATTTCTTTAGTTAAGATATCTCCACCTAAAATAAATTTATATAAAATGCTATTACTTAAATCAAGGTCTTGTAATAATGTAAAATGTCCTGGTGTTAATTTTATAATTTCGACCTTATTATCTTTTATAATTTCTTCTAATAATAATTGTGCATTTTCATTTTGGTAAATATAAATAGAATTGCCAGAACATAATGGTGTATATATTGAAGTTACAGTTAAATCAAATGCGATAGAAGAAAACAAAGGGAAATTTGTTTTTTCATCATGTACATATTGTTTTATAGCCCAGCATATATAATTACTTAAGCTTTTGTGTGAAATTTTAACACCTTTTGGGTTTCCTGTTGAGCCAGAAGTATAAATAATGTAAGCTAAATCATTTTCTTTTAAATCATAATCAAAGTTAAGACTTTCGTTTTGATAATCAAAATCGTCTAAAGAAATTCTCAATAAGAAATTTTTATTTATTTTAATAGTTTTTAAAGTATTTTTATGTGTTAAAATAAGCTTAGCATTACTATTATTTACAATATATTGAATACGTTCATTTGGATAATTTACATCAATTGGTATATAACATAATCCCAATTTTTGTGTGGCCAATATACTAGCAACAAATTCGATTGAATTTGCAAAAGCTAAACAAATAGTATCACCTGGATGAATAGAACGATTTTTTAAGTTTGAAGCTATTAAATTGGCTAATGTATTTAGTTCTTTATAACTAAGTGATATATCTTTATAATTAATAGCTAATTTATCAGGTGTTTTTAACAATTGTTGTTTAAATAAATCATATACTGAAACAAAGGTATTAGTTGTTTCAGTTTTATTATATTCTTCTAATATATAATTTTTTTCTTTAAATGAAATAATTTCAAGTTCTTCAATTTTTAATTCTGGAGTTGTTACAATTTGTTTAATGATTTCCAATAAACGTTCATGTAATAAATTAATTTCTTCCAAAGTAAATAAATCTTTTTTAAAATCATAATAAATATTAATCATTCCTGTATCATCTAAGTCATATAAATGAATATCTAAGTTATTAACTACACAATGATTAAATAACCATTTACAAGAATATGGAACAGAACAAGTAGTTCTATTATTTCTTGCATTTTGGTAAGATAAACAAACATCATAAAGATTTTTAGAAATATTAAATTTTTTTCTAATAGTATCTAATAATAAACAATATGGATATCTTTGATTTCTAAATATACTTAATTCATGTTTAGAAACTTTATTAATAAAGTCCATACAGGTACAATTTTTATCAATTTTTATATGAAAAGGTATTGTACTTATATACATACCAGTAGTGTTCTTTTCCTTGAAATTACATCTATTTAATATTGGTGTTCCTACAATAGAAGAATCTGTATTATTAATTTTTGATAAATATATATTTAAAACAGCCATAAAAAGTACAAATAAAGATATTTTATTTTTATTACAAAATGATGATAATTGATTTGTTTCTTCTTTAGAAAGCATAACAGCCTTTCTAATCGCTTCATATGAAGTAGATTGAAAGTCTTTTAAATAGGAAAATTCTAAATTGTCAAATTGATTCTCCCAAAATTTTTTTGCATGTTCAAATTTAGGACTTTCTAAATAAGCCTTTTCTTCAGCAATAAAATCTAAATAAGAATTATTTTTAATATCTTTAATAGGTGTATGATGAATAATAGAAACATAATAATCCATAATCTGGTTGACTAATATTCTCATTGTCCAAGCATCAGAAATAATATGGTGAAAATTGACTAAAAATCCACCTGTACCATCTGGATTTTTAAATATAACAAAACGGTATAAATCACTATTTATAAGTGTAAAATGTTTAGTAATTACTTCTTCTTCAAGTTCTGATAAAGAAGAACTATCTGTAAGATAATTTTTTTCAATTTCAATAAAAGAATAGTCTTTAATACATTGTTTGATATCAGTACCATCTTGAATTAAAAAAAATCGTACAGAATCATTGTTTTTGATAAACAAGTTAATGGCTTTTTCTAAAGCATGTTCATCAATTGTTTCAAGAATAGATAATGTGCCACATACATTTGAAACGCAAGTGTTCTCATTGAATTGTTCTGTTAATAAAATAGATTTTTGAGGATTCGTAAGCTCATAGTTTAAAATATTCATAAAATATCACCTTAATAATTTTTGCTAAAGAGATTATACATATAAAAAACTAAAAAATCAAATAATTCTACAAAATATGTATAAAATCTTTTACCAAAGAAATATATGACTATTGAAAAAAAGAAATTATAGATATACAATTGGTATAAGGAGGAAAAAATATGGGAGATAATGAAAAAAGAAAAGTATATGAGTCAAGAACTATAAAAAATTATAGGGAACTGATAGACTATTCTATAAAAAACTATGCAGAAAAAATAGCATATAAATATAAAAAAAATGGAGACCTAAAAAATGTAGAATATGAAGAAAAGACATATGAACAAGTAGGGAAAGATATAAAAGCTTTTTCAACAGAATTATTAAATAAAGGTTTAGAACATAAAAAAATTGTAGTTATCGGAAACAATAGATATGAATGGTGTATTAGTTATTTAGCAGTTACAAGTGGAAATATGATTATTGTTCCAATGGATAAAGCACTACCAGATAACGAAATTGAAAATTTAGTAACAAGAAGTGAAGCAGAAGTGGCAATATTTGATGAAAAATATGCAGAAGTTATGAAAAAGCTAAAAAATGATAGAAATGTAAATTTACAAATGTTAATTTGCATGGATGACATAGAAGATAAAGAGATAGAAAAATTCTCACAATTAGTACAAAAAGGTGAGGAATTAATTAAAAATGGAGATAACTATTATGAAAAAGTAGATATAAATCCAGAAGAGATGTCTATAATGTTATTTACATCAGGAACAACTAATATTCCCAAAGCTGTTATGTTATCTCAAAAAAATATATGTACTAATTTACTAGATATGTCTTCATGGGTAAAGCTATATCCAACAGACACATTACTCTCATTTTTACCAATTCATCATACATTTGAGTGTACAGTAACATTTCTTTATGGATTTTATAGTGGTTGTACAGTAGCTTTTTGTGATGGATTAAAATATATTCAAAAAAATCTTGTAGAATATAAAATTTCTGTATTTGTAGCAGTCCCATTAGTATTAGAAACAATGTATAAAAAAATAAAAAAGGCTATCCAGGACCAAGGAAAAGAAAAATTAATCAATATTATGATAAAATTATCAAATGGACTATTAAAATGTAAAATAAATTTAAAGAAAGTGATTTTTAAGAAAATATTAGATAATCTAGGTGGAAATATTCGTTTAGTTTTGTATGGTGCAGCACCTATGGACAAAGAAACAATTATAGGATTTAACAATTTTGGCGTTGAATTAGTACAAGGATATGGTTTAACAGAAACATCACCAGTTATTTCAGCAGAATCAGATAAAGAAAAAAGACCAGGCTCTGTAGGATTAGCCTTACCTAGTTTAAATGTAAAAATAGATAATCCAGGTGAGAATGGTGAAGGAGAAATATTAGTAAAAGGTCCAAGTGTAATGATAGGGTATTACAACAATGATGAAGAAAATGAAAAAGCCTTTGTTGATGGTTGGTTTAGAACAGGAGATTATGGATATATAACAGAAGATGGGTTTATATATGTAACAGGTAGAAAAAAAGATATTATTGTTTTAAGGAATGGAAAAAATGTATATCCACAAGAAATTGAATTTTTGATTAATAAACTTCCTTATGTAACAGAATCTTTAGTTTACCAAAGGGGAAAAGATAAAACAGATACTATGTTATGTGCAAAGATTGTATATGATATAGAAATTATAAAAGAAGAATTAGGAGAAAAAACTGAAAAAGAATATGAAGACAGTATATGGGAAGAAATAAAAAATATTAATAAAAAATTACCAATATTTAAACATATAAAACATATTACAATAACAACAAAACCTTTAATCAAGACAACAACACAAAAAGTTAAACGTTATGAGGAATTAAAAAAAGTTTGAGTAAGAACAAAAATGGTATGATTGAAATTATTTGACTAAAATTGAAAATATTGTAAATACTATTTTTGAGGTGATTTTATTGAGAAGAGCCAAGAAAAAAAGTAATACGAAAAAAATTATTATTACTACAATTGTTTTGTTAATTATATGGTTATTAGGATTTTATATATATGTTACATATAATAATATAGAGATTTACGATTCTAATTATACAGTGCAAAAGACACAATCCACAATAGAGGAACAAACTGTGGAAAAAGTAGAAGAAGAAAGCAAAATAGTGGCAGATGTTATTGAACAAACTATAGAAAGTGTTGTGGGGATATCAAAATTAAAAAATACAGGAGATTCTATTTTTTCTAACAGTACAGAAAGTCAATTAGGCTTAGGAACAGGTATTATTGTTACAGAAAATGGATATATTTTAAGTAATGACCATGTAACAGGAAGTAAATATAGTAAATGTTATGTAACATTAGAAAATGGAAATAATTATAATGGAACAGTGGTATGGAGTGACTCAAATATTGATTTATCTATTGTGAAAATAGAAGCAAATAATCTTAAATATGTTACATTGGCAGATTCAGATAATATAAAAATAGGAGAAACTGTTTATGCTATTGGAAACCCAATTGGATTTGAGTTTAGAAGGACAGTTACTTCAGGAATTATTAGCGCAAAAAATAGAACAATTAAAATAGAAGAAGAGGGTATATCTTCTTATATGACAGATTTAATTCAAACAGATGCAACTATTAATCCAGGAAATAGTGGAGGGCCACTTATTTATCCTAATGGACAAGTTATTGGAATTAATACAGTCAAAATATCTTCAGCAGAGGGGATTGGTTTTGCAATACCAATTAATATTGTAAAACCAATTATTGAAAGTTATAGAAATACAGGTGATTTTCAAGAAGCTAAAATAGGAATATATGCATATGATACAGAGGTGATACCATATTTAGAAGAAGGAGTTAATACAGGTTTTCAGGAAGGAATTTATGTAACAGAAGTGACAAAAAATGGACCATCAGATATAGCAGGAATAAAACAAGGAGATATTATTATACAAATAGATGATGTAAAATTAAAAACAATGAATGATTTAAGAGAATATATTTACACTAAAAAATTAAATGATGAAGTAACACTGAAGATTAATAGAGGAAAAATAAAAAGAGAAATTGTTATAAAGCTAGGAAAGTAAACATATAAGTTGCAAAAGTTATCAATTCAAAATAAAAGTTACCAAGATTATAAATGTTGTAAAAAATACATTAATTTTGACAATCTTGGTAACTCTTTTTATATTATAGGAAAGTTCGACTTTCCTATAATATAAATACTTTGCACACAAATTTGCCAAAGCAAATTTGGCGCACGAATAAAGATGAGGCATTAAAAGTAATCTAAAAGGTCAAAAAAATTTAATCATGCCTCTTTTGTTCGTAATTACTGATTATTTTTACTCTGTTAAAAATTCTTCTATCAAGTCGTATTTTCTAGAATAATCTTTTGTTTCTTCATTTGAAATATAAACTTCAGAAGAATTAGTTTTTAAAAATTCAATAATTTCATAAACATCTATCCAAATTTCATTAGGACTATCTACTTGTGATTCATTAAATATAAGTTGCATACCAAAATGTAAATGAGCAACATTTATATTATTTACATTCTCTTTTATACTATATCCAGTCATTCCTAAATAACCAATAACATCCCCAGCCTTTATTGTGTCTCCTTTTTCTAAACCTTTTACATATGGATGGTCTTTTCGCAAATGAGCATAATAA
>CANAUI010000012.1 GCA_947364715.1 uncultured Clostridium sp. | reverse complement strand
ATTTTAAATGGGAAAATTTAAAGGGTAAAGTAGTTATTCCAGGAAGAAAAGGTGGAGTACCATATATGACATTAGAATATGCATTAAAAAAGAATGGAATTAATCCAGAAAAAGATTTAGTATTAGATGATAGTATTAAATTTGATTTAATGGCAGGAGCATTTGCATCTGGAAATGCTGATTATGTAACTTTATTTGAACCAACAGCTTCTTTAACAGAACAAGAAAGAAAAGGATATGTTGTAGCATCAGTTGGAGAAGAAGCAGGAGAAATACCATATACAGCTTATTTTGCTAAAAAAAGTTATATTAAATCAAATGAAGAAATTATTCAAAATTTTACAGATGCTATTTATAAAGGTCAAACTTGGGTAAAAGAGCATACAGCAGAAGAAATTGCAAATGTTATACAAGATTTTTTCCCAGATACAAATATGGAGATATTAACAGAGGCAATACAAACATATAAAGATATTGATGCATGGAATGAAACACCTGTATTAAAAAAGGAAAGTTTTGATAGACTTCAAGAGGTTATGACACTGGCTGGAGAGCTAGAAAATCCAGCACCTTATGACAAAATTGTAAATAATAAGTATGCAGTTCAAAGCATTCAAAATTAATTTTTACTAACATGTTAAAAAGATATTGACAAATAAAACCTATAATGTTATATTTACCAATGAAGGAGAAGTGATAATATGAATATTGATTTTTCTAATGTTGGTAAAAGAATACAAACAACAAGAATGGAAAAAAAAATTAGCCAAAAAGAAATGGCAGATTTTTTAGGAATATCTTTAAACTATATAAGTAAATTAGAAAATGGAAAAACTAAAATAGATTTGAAAATTTTTATAAAGATATGCAATTTTTTAAATATTTCTATTTATGATGTTCTAAATGAAAATAGCGATAATATAATAAGATATATGGATAAAGATTTATATGATTTAATTATTAAGTGTAATCTAGAAAAACAAAGATTGATATATAATATGGTAAAGTTATTGATAAAAAACCAAGTAGTATGAACTGCAAATAAATTAACAAATTCTAGTAAAAAAGTCAAAAATTTGACTTTTTTTTATCTTTATAGTATACTAGCCTAGTACTACTTTTTTAAAAATAAAAAATATCTAAGGAGAAGGATTACAATGAAAAGTAAAATGAATATAAAAAGCATTTTTGTCATGGCAATTATATCATTAGCTAGTTTGCTTTTTATAAATATCAGCTTAGCAGCTAATACAGGAACAATCAATGTAGATGTTGCTAATTTAAGGGAAACAGCAGATGCTGAAAGTACAATCTTGGAACAAATTACTTTGAATCAAGAGGTCCAAATCATAGGAGAATCAGGTAATTGGTATCAAGTTACATATCATAATATTAAAGGATATGTAAATAAAGAACTAGTTACAGTAAACTCAAAATCTACAGAAGATAATAATAAATCAAATGAGAATAGTACAAAAGAAAATAATCAAGTAGCAGAAAACACATCTGAAAAAGGCACTAATAAAGAGACTTCAGAAGAAATAACTTTTGGAGAATATAAGATTTTAGATAATACAAGACTAAAATTAGTACCATCAATTAATGCAACAGAAGTTGTAGAATTAAAAAAAGATGAAACAGTTACTGTTACAGAAATTATAAATGGATGGGTGTGTGTAGAAGCACAAACTACAAAAGGATGGTTAAGAAAAGATAAATTAAAAAAAGATGAGCCAGTAGAAGAAGTGAAAGAAGAGCCAGCAAAAAAAGAGCCAATAAAAACACAATATGTAAATTCTACAACTGTTAATGTAAGACAAGAAGCAAATACTTCTAGTACAATTGTAACAACTATAGCTTTAAATAAAGAAGTTCAAGTTTATAGTGAAGAAAATGGATGGAGTAAAGTAAAAGTTAATAATGTAGAAGGATATATTTCAACTTCATTATTATCAAACAATAAACAAGAAACATCAAGAGGTCAAAACAATGTCAGAAGAGCAAGTAGTACAAATACAAATTCAACAAATCAAAAAACACCAGCAAACACAGCAAAAACAACAGAAAAAGAAACATCAACAGAAACAACAACTGTGCCATCATCAAGTAATGGTTCAGCAATTGTTGGAACAGCTAAAAAATATTTAGGATATAAATATGTTTATGGTGGAAGTTCGCCAAGTACAGGATTTGACTGTTCAGGATTTACTTCATATATATTTAAACAATATGGAATATCTTTAAATAGAACAGCTTCAGGGCAATATAGTAATGGTGTTGCTGTTAGTAGAGCAAATTTACAACCAGGTGATTTAGTTATGTTTGGTAAATCTGGAATTAATCATGTGGCAATATATATAGGTGGAGGACAGATTATCCATGCATCAACTCCAAAAACAGGAGTTAGAATTGATTCTTTAAACACTGGATATTACAATAATAATTATGTAGGTGCAAGAAGAATACTATAATAATGAAATTGGAGGAGATATTATAAAAAGACCAATTGTCGTTATGGTTATAGGATATATAATTGGAATTATATGGGGGCTATACTTTAATTTTAGTATAGTCCTTTTATATATCTTAATAACCCTAGTTTGTGGTTTAAAAATATATTTTAAACGTAAAAAATATAAGAAATTTAAAATTTTATCAATCTATCGATATATTAGATATATCAAATTAATTTTCACAAAACAAGTAATGTTTTTAATCATAATAAGTTCTATTATTTCTAACACAGTTCTCATATATCAAGAAAATCAATATGAAAATTTGTACCCTGAAAAAAATATTAAAGTTGAAGGAATTATTGTTAGTAATCCAGAAGAAAAAGAATATAAAAATAGATATAAAGTAAAAGTATTAACAGTAAATGCATCTAATACATATAAATCTACTCAAATATATATAGAAGTAAAAAAAGATATTTATTTTAAATATGGTGACAAAGTACAATTACAAGGGACATTTAGAAAAGCTAATAAACCAAGAAATGAGGGAGGATTTAATTATCAATTATATTTAAAATCTATAGGGATATATGGTATTTTAAAAGTTGATAATTTTAAAAAAATATCTTCAGATAATGTAAATATTATTGCCAAAAGTATTAATACAATCAAGATGGTAGTTTTAGAAAATATTGACAAAACATTAAAAGAAGAAGAAGCACAAATTGTAAAAGGATTAATCTTAGGGGAAACTATAATGTTAGAAGAGTTGAAAGAAAAGTTTCAAATAGCAAATATTTCACATGTTTTGGCAGTTTCAGGCATGCATATTATTTATATTATTATAGGAATAGAGATTATTTTAAAGAAATGGCTAGGAAAACGAAATGTAAAATATATTGTTATAATTAGTTTAATGATTTACATGAATATAACTGGATTTACAAGTTCTATTGTAAGAGCAGGGATTATGGGAATAATGAATATAATGTCTTTTTTAGTATACAGAAAAAATGATATCTGGACATCAATAGCTATTTCATTAGGAATTATTTTATTACAAAATCCATATGCAATTACAAGTATAGGTTTTCAGTTGTCTTATTTAGGTACAATTGGAATTATTCTTTTTTCAAAAAATATAAAACAGTATTTAGATAATATAAAATATATAAAAAATAATATACAAATAAAAAAGAGTCAACGAATTTCTAAAATTGTTGAAAATTTAAAAGATTTGCTATCTGTTACACTTTCTGCACAGATTATGATTTTTCCTATTATGATTTATCATTTTAATATAATAGGAATATATTTTGTAATAACAAATATTTTAGTTAGTATAATTATTGCTCCACTTATGTTTTTATCTATTATTTTTATATTTACTACTTTTATTTCTTCATATATTTCACAACATCTTTCTATTTTTTTATCATTAGGAATTAAAGGTTTGATACAAATAGCTAATCTAAGCAAATTACCTTTTTCAAAAATATATGTATCTACACCTAGCATCTTAAAAATCATTATCTATTACATAGTAATTTTTTTAATTAATCAAATATATATGCTATATACTAGCAAATATATGAATAATACAAAAATAAGAGCGAAAAACTTAATAGCTCTTATAAAATATAAATTATATGAAAAAAAGAAAAAAACATTGGAATTTTATAAAAATGTTTTCAAAGAAAAAAATATAAAACAATTAATTTTGAGAATATATAAAATAATTGTTTTAATAATTTTTTTTGCAGTTGTTTATCAAATTCCGAAAGATTTAGAAATTTATTTCTTAGATGTAGGACAAGGAGATTCTTGTTTTATAGTAACTCCAAACAAAAAAACAATTTTAATTGATGGGGGAGGAAGTAGAACAGATACTTTTAATGTTGGAAAAGATACAGTAATTCCATATATATTAGATAGGGGATATACAAAGCTAGATTATGTATTTATTTCCCATTTTGATAAAGACCATGTTCGGACGGAGTATTAACCATTATGGAAGAATTAAAGGTAAAAAATATAATAATAGGAAAACAATTTGAGAGTTATGAAAATTACAAAAAATTTATTGAAATTGTTAACGAAAAAAAGATAAAAATATATGTAGTAGAAGCAGGACAAAGAATAAAAATAGAGAAAAATTTATATTTTGATGTATTATGGCCAAGTTCAAATAAAATGATTAGTGAAAATAGTATTAATAATAATTCTCTGGTTTGCAAAATGGTGTATCAAAATTTTTCTGCCCTTTTCACAGGAGACATAGAAGAAATAGCAGAAAATGCTATTTTGAAAAAATATGAAAATACTAATAAATTAAAATCTACTATATTAAAGGTAGCACATCATGGGTCAAAGTCTTCTTCAACAGAAGAATTTTTAAAAGAAGTAAAACCTAAAATAGCACTGATTGGTGTAGGAGAAAATAATATGTTTGGACATCCGAATTTTGATGTCTTAGAAAGATTGGACAAAATAGAAAGTAAAATATTTAGAACAGATTTTAATGGAGAGATTATAATACGAGTGAATAGAAAGGGGAAGATATGCATAGATAAAATGTTAAATTGATGTAAAAATAATTTTAAGAAAGAAATATTAATAAAAGGAGATTTTGAATATGGAATATACAATGATAGAAAATCAGTTATTACCAATTTACGAAGATGACAAAAAAGAAAGATTAGTTAATGCAAGAGATTTACATGAAAAATTACAAAGTAAGCAAGAATTTGCAAACTGGATAAAAAATAGAATAAAAAAGTATGAATTTATTGAAAATGAAGACTTTATTTGCTTTGATAAATTTATCAAAGCAGATAGATATGGTAATAAAACTCTAAAAGAATATTATTTAACAATAGATATGGCAAAAGAATTAGCTATGGTTGAGAACAATCAAATGGGAAGAAAAATCAGAAGATATTTTATTGAAGTTGAAAAAAGATATAAAACAATTGTAGAAACACCACAAAATATATTTGACTTTATGAGATTAGCAATTAATCAAATTGAATCAAATGAAAAGGAAATTAAAAATGTAAAGATATTGTCAGAAAATAATTTAAAAGAAATTGAGAAAATAAAGAAAAAATAGAATATAACATTATTTATCAAAGAAATACTAAAAAAGGAACAAAAGGAGAAATTAGAGAAAAAGGATTTAAAATTGATGATGTTTGCTATAAAATAAAAATATAAATTGACAAAAGAAGGGAAGATTTGGATAAACAAAATGTTAAATTAAAATAAACTTAAAACGTATAAATGATAAAAAAAGGTAAATAATACTATAAAAGGAAAAGTAAGATTGAATTACAAAAATGAAAAAATATTGTGGTTAATGATATTTAAAATAAAACTTAAAAGAAAGGAATGTATAATATGTTATAAGACATATTAAATAAACCTTATAAACATGTTATACGAGGAATGTATGGATATGAAAAAAAGTATAATCATTTCATCTATTATAGTATTATTTATTTTAGGAATAGTTATAGGTGTTATTTTAACAAGTGATTCTTCAGAAGAAAAAATAGAAACAGAAATTGCAGAACAAAATCAAGAAGAAATTTATGATGAATGTACAGATGAGTATAAAGACATGGGAGATAGTAATACATTAATAGAAGAGACAAGTTCAGAAGGGGAGAAGATTTCTCCAAATTGTTCTATTTTATTTAAAAGACAGTACAATGATTGTGGACATACATTAGAGCAATATTCTATTGTTCCAACAGAGTTGGTTAACAAAACAGAAGAGGATTTACAAGAACAATATCAAGGTTGGACAATTGAAGAATTTTCACGAAATCAGATTATTTTGTATAGAGATTTTGATAGTGAATGTGGAGAACATTATATATTGAAAGAAAAAGATGGAAGAGTAAATGTATATTTAAAAACAGGTGATACAGAGGAATTAGTAGAAGAAACAGATATTACAACAGAGTTTTTGACAGAAACAGATAAAATTGGATTACAAAATGGTATTGAAGCAAATGGAAGAGTGGAATTAAATCAATTGATTGAAGATTATGAGTAAAAAAATGCAAAAAAAGTTGACATAATGGACATGAATATATTATAATATTTAATATATATAGAAAATTTATGGTTAAGTAGGAGGACTACATATATGCAAAATTTATATATAGAATTAGAAGAAGTAGTAAATTGTGCTTTAATAAGTAAGAAAGATGAATATTATTTTTTAATGAAGAAGGTATTTATACTAAAATTTCATCAGAAGAAGCTAAAGATTTATTAAATAATGTTTATACTAGAGGTGATGGCACTACATTTTTGGTATTAAGTGTTAGTAATAAAATTAATTTAAATCGACTAAAAAAAGTGCTGGGAATAACTGCGGTTGGTACAAGTTTTGATGAATTTAAAGAAATATATGAGAAAACAAAGCTTGAACATCATGAGAAACCAAAAGGTCTAGATAGATTTATAACAAAGATTGATAAGCCACAATTTATTGTGGCAGATTCAAATGCTAAAAAATCAAAGGTATTTGACTATATCCACATTGATGTTGGTATTATTACTGAATGGGAGAGTGATATCTATAAATACATTTGTTCAAATAAAGATGAAATAATAAGTAGAATTTTAGAAAAAATTAAAGAGTCAAGTAGTTTTAAGAAATATTCAGTCCCAATAAATGTATTAAAGCTAACAGATATTAAATATTCAAGAAGACTTAATATTATTAGATGTATCTTTGAATTAAAAGAATTGAAAAACAGCGATAAAAGTCAACCACCAGAACGTCGAGAAAATAAATCCTCTAATGAGAAGGTAATGTAATTTCCAAAAGAAAAAGTAAATTCCAAATGTAAGAGAAACGTCAATTTATAGGCATTTTTCTTTGTACAAAATTTCTGATCGTCATGTATAGAGCATGAAAATGAAGGACTGAGGCTAATTTTTTAGTAGTCTCAGTCCTTTATTAAAGGTAACTTTTTTATCTTTTTTTCTTTTCTTTTTTATCAATAGTAACCTCTTTATTTAAATCTTCTTTATCAATAAATCCTTTTTGATATACATCTTTAATATACATCAATAAAGAAAATACAGTAGTAAATAAAGCTAAATAGAATAACCATAAATCTAAATTAGACCAAATAGAGGTTAATTCAAATTGATTAATTAATAATGAAAATACAATAGCAAGGTAGAAGAGAACAGTTGCTAACTTTCCATACCATTTACTATATACAACCACATCTTTACCATAAAGGAAAGATGCTCCAGCAATCATGATTAATTCTTTTAATAATACTATTGATAATATCCAAATAGGAATAATATTCATTAAAGTTAAAGTAGCGATGGTCGCAATTTGAGTTAACTTATCTGCTAAAGGGTCCATTAATTTACCAAAATTAGATATTAAATTAAATTTTCTTGCAATAAATCCATCTGCAATATCTGTTATACCAGATACTGTAAAAAATATAAAAGCATTAATATAATCTCCATTAAAAATACTTATTACAATAAAAGGTATTAACAAAAATCGTACAATTGTTAGTGTATTTGGTACATATTTTAACATAAAAAATTCCATTCCTTTCTCGCTTCTTTTGCAAGATTACATATTAATTAAAAATTTTATTTTTTAACTTCAAATTTTAAATTTCCATTTATACAATCTAGGTTAACAGTTTGCCCATCTAATAATTGTTGTTTTAAAATCATTTCAGATAATTCATCTTCAATATATCTTTGAATAGCTCTTCTTAATGGTCTAGCTCCGAATTTTATGTCTGTTCCTTTTTCTAAAATATAGTTTTTGGCTTCTTTTGACATATTCATTTTTATATCTTTGTCTGACAAAGCTTTAATTGTATCATTTAACATTAGGTCAACAATTTGTAATAATTGTTCATTTGTTAAAGGAGCAAAACTAACAATTTCATCAACTCTATTTAAAAATTCAGGTCTAAATATATCTTTTAAACTATCCATAATTTTATTTTTATTTATAATAGAATTTCCAAAACCAATAGAATTATTGTTTAGATTAGAGCCTGCATTAGATGTCATAATAATAATGGTATTTGAAAAACTAACAGAATTTCCTTGACTGTCTGTTAAGACTCCATCATCTAATACTTGTAGTAAAATATTAAATACATCTGGATGTGCTTTTTCAATTTCATCAAGTAAAATGATAGAATATGGTTTTCTTTTTACTTTGTCTGTTAATTGTCCTGCATCATCATAACCAACATATCCTGGAGGTGCACCAATTAATTTAGAAGTAGAGTGACTTTCCATATATTCTGACATATCAATTCTGATAATAGAATCTTCAGACCCAAACATTTCATAAGCTAAACTTTTGGCAAGTTCTGTTTTACCAACACCAGTAGGACCAACAAAGATAAAAGAAGGTGGTCTTTTAGTTGATTTTAATCCTGCTCTATTTCTACGAATTGCCCTAGATACGCTATTTACAGCTTCATCTTGCCCAATAATTCTTTTATGAAGATTAGTTTCTAAATTTAATAATTTTTGAGTTTCTGCTTCTGTAATTTTTTGTACAGGTATTTTTGTCCAACTTTCAATAACATTGGCAATATCTTGGATTGTTAATTGTCTAGGCTTCATTTGTTTATTTAACTTATCAATTTGTTCAATTAATTGACATTCATGTGTTTTTAAATCAGCTGCTTTTTGATAATCCTCTGTAGAATCAGCAGCAATAACATCTTCTTTTTCAGCTTGTACTTGTTCTAGTTCTTGTTTTAATTTTTCCAAAGTAAATAATTCTTTATTTTCTAAATTAATTCTTGAACAAGCTTCATCTAAAATATCAATTGCTTTATCTGGTAAAAATCTATCATGAATATATTTTTCAGACATAATAACTGCTTGTTTAATAACATCTAAAGAAATTTTTACTTTATGATATTCTTCATAATATTTTTTAATACCTTCCAAAATACCAATAGAATCATCAATATCTGGCTCTTCTACTAAAACTTGTTGAAATCTTCTTTCTAAAGCAGAATCTTTTTCAATATATTTTCTATATTCTTTTAAAGTAGTAGTACCAATTAATTGGATTTCACCATTTGAAAGTGCAGGTTTTAATATATTAGCAGCATTCATAGAATGTTCACCATCACCAGCACCAATAATATTATGAATTTCATCAATTACTAAAATGATATTTCTATATTCTTTGCATTCATCAATAATGCCTTTCATTCTAGATTCAAATTGTCCTCTAAATTGTGTTCCTGCGATAACAGCTGTCATATCTAAAAGATATACTTCTTTATTTAATAATTTTGCAGGTACATTTTGATTTGCAATTCGAATGGCTAATCCTTGAGCAATAGCTGTTTTACCAACACCAGGCTCACCAATTAAACAAGGATTATTTTTAGAACGTCTATTTAAAATTTGAATAATTCTTTTAATTTCATTATCTCTTCCAATTACAATATCTAATTCATTATTTTTTGATTTTACTGTTAAATTAGTACCATAGGTATCTAAAAACTTTTTCTTTTTGTTTTGTTTTGTATTTTTCTTTTTTTCTACTTTTACTTTTTTTCTACCACTATTTAATTCTTGTTCATTATTATTGTTATTATTTGAATTACCAAACATATTAGAAAATAAAGAACTTAATGGGATTGCTGTACCAGATACTTTACTAGGTCCATCTCCATTGTCATCACTATTATTTTCAAAGGTTATTGCACCATCTATATTTTCAATATCCTCTAAATTAATATTTTCAGCTAAATCTTTAAAAATAGTTTCAAATTGTTTTGTCATATCATTTAAATTAATAGTATCTTTAGATAAAATTTCATTTTGTTTATATAATACTTCATTAGGGTTAATGCCTTTGGCTTTTGCACAATCAAAACAATACCCTTCTAAAGATTCTTTAGCATTTTCAATTTTTTTATAAAAAAGTATAGCTGGATTTTTATTACATTCTGAACATAACATACTTTGAACTCCTCATTTCTATATAAATATACAATATATATCATACCTCAAATTCCAATAATAGTCAATAAATTTAAAGTGTTTTTTACACTATGTAGAGTTAGAGCATTACTATTTAATCAGCTGTAAATAGTAACCATAAATCAGTAATGTAGTAACAACTATAATAACTGTTTTACATGATTAATATAAGGGATATTATTTTGAATAAAAATTTCAATTACATCAATACGAACAAAAAGATGACAAATCTTATATTTATATAAATAGTACTCACAAGCTTTAAATAAATGTTTTTGTTTATTTTTAGTAACAGAATCAATAGGAAAACCATATTTAAAGTTTGTCCTTGTTTTTACTTCTATAAATACTAATTCATTTTTAAAAATATCTTTTGCAATAATGTCAATCTCACCATAATAACAAGAAAAATTACGTTTTATAATTGTATAGTTTGATTTTTCTAAATATTCACAAGCTAAGTCTTCTCCATACTTTCCAGTTATTTGCTTAAAATACATATATAACCACCTGCAACTTTTTGAACATAACCTTCTAATTCTAATAATAACAAATCATTAGAAATTTGAGAAATAGGTTTAGCTGTTTTTTTACAAAGTTCGTTAATAGATATAGGGTCAACAGATATCAAATCATAAATATATGACAATTTGTGATTTTTTAGTTCTTTTTTATTTTGTATATGGGAAGATAAGAAATTTGTATTATGAAAAATATTAGAAGAAGTCAAAGAATGAAAATTAGATTGAGAATTTTGAGATATATTTATAGAAAAATCAATTTCAGAAGACTTTGTAAATGGGAGAGATTTCATGTCTTTTTTAGAATTTTTGAAAATTTCATAATCAACATGTAAACAATTCAAATCAATTTTTTGAATAGTATTAATTTTTTTTGCCATTTTGTTTAAACATTTAAATTCATTTAAAATATCTACTGTATCCATAACTAAAATAGCACCATTTTTAATTAGTCTATTTGTGCCTATTCCGTGAGAATTCCAAATTTCATGTGGTACAGAAAAAATTTTTTTGTTTTGTGAAATAGCTAATCTTGCAGTAACACTAGTACCACTTCTATATACAGCTTCTATTACAAGAACACCAAGAGATAATCCACTAATAATACGATTTCTTGCTAAAAAGTATTTAGACTGACATTTTGTATCAGGAGAATATTCACTGATAATTAATCCATTGTTATCTAAAATTTTTTTATATAATTCTTTATTTTCTTCAGGAAAAATATGATTAAATCCATTTCCTAAAACAGCAATTGTTTTACCAAGTTGATTATATGAATATAGATGAGCAATTGTATCAATACCGTTCTGCTAATCCACTAATAATTGTAACTCCGTAATTGAGATAGTTCATAAGAAAATTTTTGAGTTAAAAGTCTACCATTTTTTGTACATTTGCGTGACCCAATAATCGCAATTATAGGATTATTAAATAAATCTGTATTACCTTCAAGATACAAAGTTTGAGGGGGGTTGAGTATTTTTCTTAATTGCTTAGGGTAAAGTTTGTTATCAATTTTAATTTTTTTTATAAAATCACTCCTTTTAAGATAAAATTTTTAAAATTTTCCTATAACATCAAATATTACTTTTGGTCTTATCGACATAAATATTTTCTATCTAAACTCCTATATTGTATAGCTTCTGCTAAATGATGTGACTGAATGTTTGGTGAATTATCTAAATCTGCAATTGTTCTAGCAACCTTTAAGATTCTACTATAAGCTCTTGCACTAAGACCAAGCTTATTAAAAGCAGTTTTTAAAATTTTTTTATTATTAGAAGATAATTTGCAATATTTAGAAATCAATTTTGGGGTTAATTCAGAATTAGAAAAAATATTATGTTCTTTATAACGATGTATTTGTATATTTCGAGCATTATTTACTCTATTTCTAATTGTAGCAGAAGTTTCTGATGGTGAATCATTTTCAAGTTTTTGATAATTTACATCTTCTACTTCTATATGAATATCAATTCTATCTAGAAGAGGACCACTTATTTTATTAATGTATCTTTGAATTTGATTTTCTTTACAAGTACATCTTTTTTCTTTAGACCCGTGATATCCACAAGGACATGGATTCATACTAGCAATAAACATAAAATTACAAGGATAAGTAGTTGAAAAATCAACACGACTAATTGTTACAATTTTATCTTCTAAAGGCCCTCTTAAAACTTCTAAAGTAGATTTATTAAATTCAGGTAATTCATCTAAAAATAAAACGCCGAAGTGTGCTAAACTGATTTCACCTGGTTTTGGAATTCTACCACCTCCTACTAACGAAGTTTCAGTAATGGTATGATGAGGACTTCTAAAAGGTCTTTTAAATATAAAAGGAATATCTTTTGATAATAATCCAGAAATACTATGAATTTTTGTGATTTCTAAAGCTTCATTAAAAGTTAAATCAGGTAAAATAGATGGAAGCCTACGAGCTAACATTGTTTTTCCAGAGCCTGGACTACCGAATTAAAAGACAATTGTGTCCACCTGCTGAGGATATTTCTAAAGCACGTTTAACATTTTCTTGTCCTTTTACTTCTGAAAAATCAAATTCATAAATAGTGTTTGTATCAGAGATAAAGTGTGATGTAGGCTCAGAAGGAATGATAAGGTAATTATTAAGATAATCAATAATTTCGTTTAAATTGGAAATAGGTATAATGTCAAGTCCATCAATAATAGAAGCTTCTTTTGCATTTTCTTTAGGCAAAATTATGCGTTTTATTCCTAAATGTTTTGCTTCTATACAAATAGGTAAAATACCTTTAATTGGACAAATAGACCCATCTAAAGAAAGCTCACCAATTAAGATTGTATTACTTAAATCTGCATTGTGAATGAAACCAGTAGCAATTAAAATTCCAACAGCAATTGGCAAATCAAAAATAGAGCCTTCTTTTTTTGTATTGGCAGGTGCAAGATTAACAACAATTTTTCTACTAAGAAATTCGTAGGTTGAATTTCTTATAGCTGTCTTAACTCTTTCTTTAGCTTCTCTAATGCTAGTATCTGGTAAGCCTACAATTTCAAAAGAAGGCATACCAGCAGATATGTCAACTTGTATGTTAACTAAATAGCCTTGTAAACCATGTAATGCAAGACTTTTGACAATTGATAACATGGCATCATCCTTTCTGGTTATTAATTTTTGTTTTTTGAAAAAATAGAATGTAAATGATAAGATAAAAAATTTTAAAAATTAAAATAAGAATTATTTAATGAATAAAGTATATATTTATTTCCATAATTTGTCAATAATTTTAGGGAAAATTATGAATATTTATCAACAGTTAATTGTAACTTTGTTTTATCAATGATAAAATAGGTGTAAAAAAGAAAGAAAACATCGAAAGTGAGGTAATGAAATGATTAAGGTTTTATTTGTATGTTTAGGAAATATCTGTAGGTCTCCTATGGCAGAGTATGTATTTAAAGACATGATAAAAAATAAAGGATTAGAAAAACAATTTCATATTGATTCAGTAGCTACAAGTTATGAAGAAGTAGGAAATGATATGCATTATGGAACAAAGGATAAATTAGATGAAATGGGGATTCCATACAAAAAGCATAAGGCAAGAAGGATTGAAAAACAAGATTATGAAAAATATAATTATATTATTGGAATGGAAGAAAGTAATATTCGAAATATCTTAAGAATTATAGGTGGGGACAATGATAAAAAAATATATAAACTTTTAGACTTTTCAAAAAATCCAAGAGATATTGCAGACCCATGGTATACAGGGAATTTTACAGCTACTTACGAGGATATTGTAGAAGGATGTATCGGATTTTTTAATTACTTAGAAAAGAATAAAGAAATTTAAAACAATATAGATTAGTATATAAAAAATATAATTATGAAATAAAAAGGCAATGATATTAATATATCATTGTCAATTTTTATCTTTTTTTAATTTTAAAGATATAAAATCTAAAAATATAGAAAAAAGAAACAAAACTAAGAAAAAAAACGAAATTATTACTACTTGTGTAATTTGTTCTTCTCTTGGTAAAGTATATAAATAAATCAAAAAGTTACCCATCATAAAATATTCCACCCTTTATAATATATATATAGAATATTTTATTAAAGTAATATATTAAAATCAATATATTATATTCAAAATAATACAAAAAGTACAAAAAAGTTTAAGAAATCGACTAATTTTTTATGAAAATGGCAATATCTTTAATAATATCCATAACTATTTCGATTTCTGTATTACTATATTCATTTAAAAGATTTTTAGTTTTATTTATAACTGTATCATCAAGTCCATATAAAATATAATCAGCAGAATGACCACTTAAATCTCTAAGTTTTTTAATACTTTTATAGACTAAATTACCTCTACCTTCTTCAACTAATCCAAGAAATTGACTAGATATACCAATATATTTTGCTAATTGTGTTTTATTCATATGTAATTCATTTTCTCTAATATATTTAATTCTTTTACCTCTTGAAATTTGTTCTTGTTTTTCTATATCTAAATCACATTTATCCATGTAAATTTCCTCCAATCATAAAATTTAAAAAATTAAACATATAAATTTTACAATATAATATATTAAAAGACATGGTAAAAAAATTGTTGAATTATAGTATTTTATAGAATTATATGGTAATATTATAAAAAAGAAGGGGTGTATACATATGATAACAAAACCTATGAAAATACTAATAATAGAAGATGATAGGAATGATTGTAACAATTTTATTAATAGTGTAAAGAATAGAAAAGATGTAGAAATTATTGGAATTACAGACTCAGATATTGAGGGACTAAAATATGCAAAATTGAAACAGCCTGAAGGTATTATATTAGATTTAGAATTAAATAATAGTGTGACAGGAAACACAGATTCTTTAGGATTTTTATCAGAACTTAAAAAATTGAATCTAAGCTATGAGCCAATTGTTGTTGTAACAACATATATTAATTCAAAAAGAATATATGATATAGTACATAAAAATGGTGCAGATATTATATTGTACAAGAATCATCCAAGATATTCAGCTGATTATGTTTTGAATAAATTAATAAGTTTAAGAGAAGTAGCTCCACAAAAGACAATTGAAATATTAAAAGAAGAATTGGAGGATAATAAGAAAAAGATATCAGATTGTATTATTAGAGAGTTAGATTTAATTGGGATACCTGCTAAAATGGTAGGAAGAAAATATATACATGATGCAATTTTATATTTGATTGAGAATAAACGTGATAATACAAATGTTATTAGACATTTAACAAATATATATAAGAAATCTAGTAACACAATTACAAATGGTATTCAAAATGCTATTATGCATGCTTGGAATAATACACCTGTAGATGATTTGTTAGAATATTACAGAGCAAGAGTAAGTCCAGAAACTGGTGTACCAACAACAATGGAATTTATATATCATTATGTAGAAAAAATAGAAAGAGAAATTTAGTAGATGAACATATTATAAGTATCAAATAATATATTGATATCCATAATATGTTTTTTTCTATTTTCGACAAATTTCTACCATTTTTTTTCACTTGTCGTTACCGTCCTTTTTTTATCAACAGATGATAATTTTTTATTTATAGTTGTAAAAAAAGGTGGTGAAAAGTATGCTAGATTGGTTTGATGCAATGTGTAAATGGCTTAGTTTTTGGTTATAATAAATAATAGAGAGAGTTGATAAAAATTTATTGATTATCTCTCTATTTTTATATATAATTAAAAAAATAAAATAGAAGGAAAAATAAAGATGGACTTTATTATGAGCTTAGGATTGGCAGATATGACAAATTTTGTTGATACGATAAAGATATTTTGTCTGTGTGTATTTACATATTATATAAATTTTAAACTAATAAATAAAACAATAAAATATAGTTTTAAAAAATCTTTAATAATTGTTATATATATGATTGGTGTAGCTATAGCATGTAAAATTATAAAAACAGCATTGGGATTTTCGTATAATATAATTTTCATGATTTTATTAATTAGTATAATATTTAAACTATGTATAATGAAAAGATTTGTATATTCATTATTAGTAACAATAATATCTTTGGGTATAAATTATAGTATATTTTCATTAAGTGTGAGTATATCAGTTATTCCAACGATTTTATTTAATATACAGAAAATATATGTAGGATTAATTTTAATAATAATTCTATATACAATTTTTATTTGTATTTTTTGTAATGTAAAAAGATTTAAAAAAGGTTTTACATTTTTGATAGAAGAAAACAAAAATGATTATATAGATTTATTAATATTAAATATTAGTGTAATGATACTATTTTGTTCAGTAATTATATCAAATTATGATAAGTTACTTACTCGTAGAACAGTAGTAGGACTTATCTTGTTTTCCATCATAATGTTTATCACAATTAAAAAATCTTTGCAGTTATACTACAAGCAGAAAATACAAGAAAGAGAAACAGAAGAAATGAAAAAGGACTTAAAGAATAAGGATAAAGAGATAGAAGAATTACAAAAAGAAAATTTAGAACTTAATAAAAAGAATCATTCAATCGCACATAAGCAAAAATTATTAGAATATGAATTAAAACAAATAGAAGCAAGCAATCTCGAAATAGGTAAAAAGAAGCTAAAAGATAAAATAGAAAACTTATCAAAAGAAATACAAAATGAAACAATCAGTATAGAATTAACAAAAACAAAAGTTAATGAAATTGATAATATGCTAAAATATATGCAATCAGAATGTATAAGAAATAAAATAGATTTTCAATTACAAGTAAATGGAAATATTAATCACATGACAAATAAATATATTGAAAAAGAAGATTTAGAAATTTTAATTGCAGATATGATAAAGAATGCAATTATAGCTATTAATCATTCAGAAAATATCAATAAAAGTATTTTAGTAAGATTAGGATTAATTGATGGAGAATATAGTTTATATATTTATGATACTGGCATAGAATTTGAAATAGACACATTAATCAATTTTGGAATAAAACCAAGTACAACACATGCAAAAGAAGGTGGCACAGGAATGGGATTAATGAATACATTTGATACATTGAAGAAATATAAAGCGAGTTTGATTATTGATGAATATGGAAAACCAGTAAAAGATAATTTTACAAAAGTAATAAAAATTATATTCGACAATAAAAATACATATAAAATTGTGTCATATCGTCAAAACGAGATACAACAAAAAGAAGAACAACTATAAATTTAAAAGTTATTATCATATATAAAAATTAATACCATATATAAAAAGTTATTTTTGTATATAAAAATAACTTGACAAAAATAAAATTAAGAACTATAATGAATATAGGTGATAAGCATGTTAAAGAGAGAAATATATTTGGAAAAAATTAGGGACTTCTATGATAGTGATTTGATTAAAATCTTAGTAGGAATTCGTAGATGTGGTAAATCTGTAATATTAGAACAGATTATGCAAGAATTAAAAGAAAGAAATATTGATGAAGACCACATTATATATGTGAATTTTGAATTTATAGAATTTGAGGATTTAACAGATTATAAGGAACTAAATGAGTATATAAAAGAAAGAATGAAAGATGATAAGTTATATTATTTATTTTTTGACGAAATACAAAATGTTGAGAAATTTGAAAAGGTAGTAAATTCATTAAGAGCGTCAAAAAAAGTTAGCATATTTATAACAGGTTCAAATAGTAGGTTATTATCAGAAGAACTATCAACAGTACTTTCAGGAAGATATGTAAGCTTTAAGATAAATCCACTATCTTATAAGGAAGTATTAGAATTATTAGGTGAAGAAAAATCTACTTATGAGATATTTGAAAATTATATGAAATGGGGAAGCCTTCCTAATAGGTTTGAATTTAAAAAAGAAGAAGCAATCAAAAATTATTTATATGGAGTATTTGATTCTATTATATTAAGAGATGTGGTAGAAAGATTAAAAATTAGAGATACAGCTTTATTTAATTTAATTTTACAATATATTATAGATACTATTGGTAGAGAGTTTTCGGCAGAAAATATTATAAACTTTTTAAAAAATGAAGGAAGAGATGTTTCAACATTAACTATATACTCATATTTGGATGCACTTTGCAAAGCATTATTAATTAGAAAAGTTTATAGATATGATGTACATGGAAGGGCTGTATTAAAAACTTTAAATAAATATTATGTAACAGATTTAGGAATAGCCCAAATAAAAAATAATAAAACAGAAATGGATAAATCTTATGCTATTGAAAATATTGTATACAATGAGTTATTAATAAAAGGATATGATGTATATACTGGAAAAACGAAAAAGGGAGAAATAGATTTTGTTGCAACGAAATCAGACAAAAAGATATATATACAAGTAGCCTATAGTATACCAAATGAAGATACAAAAAATAGAGAGTTTGGAGCTTATAATGTTATTAATGATAATTACCCTAAATATGTTATTACATTAGATAAATTGACATATGAATTTAATGGAATAAAACATGTGAATTTAATAGACTTTCTTTTAGATGATAATTTTTAATATAAGCAAAGAGGGATTAGAAGTAAGATTCTAATCTTTTTGTTATTGTATAGAAAAATCGACTTTTATCTTGACCATATTTAATATTTTTACGTATACAACAAGGTTAGGCTTCTAATATTTGTGAAGTACTGCGAAGCAGTCTTCACATGTGTGCATAGAAATCTTTGATTTCGTTAATACATGCCTTTCTTATATTATAGAGAATTCCCAATTTGTTCAATATTGTATTTTTATAAAAATTATCGGTTTTTTTGAGTTCAAAATGACATATTATACTTAAAATTAGGTTTACTTGGAATTTTTAAGTGTCTTTTAGTTGTGTACATAGTTTGTTATATGTTATAATTATAAAAAGAAAAATATATTTTACAAGTATATAAAATTATTATAAAAAAATTTTATCTATTAGTTAATTCTTTTTTAAAAGTAGTAGAATAACTAACTGATTTTTACTAAATCTTTAAAAGTTTTTTTATTATTAGTTAAAAGAAGATACTCTTTTTAGGACAATAATATTAAAAAATATATTATAAATAATGTAAGGAGATAATAATAAAAATGGGAAAATCATATCAACGTGTTGAAAAAAATGCTGATAGGAAACTTAAAAATGAAAAAATAAAAAAAGAAATAGAAATGTTAGAAGAGATAATAATAGGTTTAATGGAAGACCCTTTTAAAAATGGTTTAACAGAGATGCAAATATTTTTAATCAAATATTATGGATTAGATGAACACGAAGTTCAACAAGATAATTTTGACATTTCTAGTATTGAGCAAATGATAGATATTTATAATAAAAATGGAATACAAAGAGACCAATTAGAAACCAATAGATATAATGAGTTAATAGATATGTATTCAACAATGGAAGAATTTGATGGAAAAGAAATAAATAAGTATAATGACTGTTTCCATAAAGATATAAGAGATTGGGATGACTATACTAGAGATTTTGAACAAGATTCACTAATTGTTAAAAAGATGAGAAACCTTCAAATGTTAAATAAAATGGCTAATAAGTACGAATTTTTGTTAAAGAAGATATTATACCAAAGAATCCCACAAATGGATAGATACTGTATAAATGATAGGAAAATAATAAAATACAATATAGAAAAAATGTTTTCACAAACAAAGAGTAAGGCAGAAAATGCTAAACGAAAATTGATACAACAATTAGGGAGTGAAAAGGTTAGTGAATTGGAAAATAACAAAGTAATAGAATATTGTATAAATGCAAGTAGATGGATGTTTAAACAAAAAGAAAAATATTTGTTAGAAGTTTTGCAAGACTTGCAAAATAATTCAGAATATAACTATGGAATATTTAAAGATGTATTTAGATTTGATGTTCCTGGATATGGACAGTTTAGTATTCATCCAAGGGAAAATAATGCGACAGAATTAAAACAATTTTATAATGTTAAAGACTATGAAGGTGATTTCCTAGGAGATGTATATATACTTTCTAAAGCAGACCCAGAATTATTAAAAGATGTGAATTATGAAAAATTGTCAAACTTGGATAAGCAAAGATATAATATTGCATGTAAAAAAACAAAACAGAAAAATAAAGAAAATTTAGAATATGAAGAAACAAGAGAAAGCATAGAACAAATTATAATCAAATTAAAAGAAATGAAAGAAAAAATAAATAAAAGTATTTCAGATAACCAAGAGCCGACTTCTGAAGTGATAAGAGATATCGAAGAAATAAAAAAATTTATTAAACTACAAAAAGAAAACAAAGAAATAATGAAAAGTAGCACATTAAAGCAAGAAAAATTAGCAAGAAATAATGTAATAGATGATGAAAGAAAAGAGGGACAGAAATCCCCAAAACCATTAGATGAAAAGGAACAAGAAAAATTATTCACACAATTAAATAATATGAAGAAAAAAGGTGTAGATACAAAGTCAAAGGAGTATCAAGATATAAGACATAAATTAATTGTACATAATATTAGAATGGCAAGATGGACAGTAAGTTATAAGTATTCAAAAAGTTTAAGAAAGTATAAAATTGAAAGAAAAGATTTGGAACAAATTGCGATGGAAGAACTAATTAGAGCTGTAGATGAATATGATATTGGCACCGGAAAAAAATTTTCTACTTATGCGATACCAAGGATATATCGTGCTGTAGTAAAAGAATGGAGAGAAAGCAAAAGTAATCTTGAAAGTTTGGAAAAACAATGGCAAAGATTAGAGGAATTTGAAGAAGAAAATCTAAAGAATGTTAATAGACAACCAACAGATGAAGAAATTAAAAAGTTTTTGGGAATTGAAGATTCAAAAGAAGATTCAAAAGAAGATTCAAAATTAGAAAAACTAAAGAAATATATAAATTATCATCTTGAATATGATGATTTATATAAGGATGATGAAGAACTAATAATAAGTAATTTACTAGATGACGAAAGAGTCCAAGAAATAGAAAGAAATCCAATTTTAAATGGGGTATATATAGATGAAGAAGTTGAAGAAGGAATGTATATTGAGGATGACACAAGAAATGTAGAGATAGTAGCACAAATACCTGAAACGAATAAAAAATTGAGAGAGGGAGTAGATACATTAACTCCAAAACAAAGGGAAGTTGTTGAACTAAGATGTGGCTTGGATGATGGTAAACTAAAAACATTAGAAGAAATTCGGTCACAGATTGAATATTTCATCAGAAGCAGTACGTTTAATACAAAACAGAGCTTTAAAAAGACCATATATATATAAAAGGCTTAAGGAATATTATATAGGCAAAGAAGAACTTAGGAAATATGAGAGAATATATGGCAAAGAAAGAAAAAGAAATCAAATTGTAGAAGGGGTTAATATAGAAAGTTTTGATTTTAGTATGCAAAAAGCTAAACTTAACTCACAAAATAAATATAAAAAACATTCAAAAGAGCAGAAAGTAGAAAACAATAGTGAAGACTACTTAACTGAAATATCAAAACTTTTAAGTGAACTGAATGAATTAGACGAAATGATAATACAAATATCAAGTGAAATAAAAAGCGAAAAAGATAAAAAACGACGTAAAAAAGAATTAGAAGCAGAAATAAAAAAAGATGAGAGGTATAAATGAGAAATTTTATTAATAAAATAAAACAATTTTTTAAAAATATTATTTCAAGAAAACAAATAAAGCAATTAGAAATCCCAAAAGATGTTAATTTAATAGGTAATAATAATTCTAAATTAAATAGTAATCAAATGGAAAATGATTTAAATGAAAAAAAGGAGTTTTTTGAAATTTATAATAAAGTAAAAAATGGTCAGTATAATTTAAATAAATTGACTGAGGAACAATCAAAAAAAATTATAGCTATTTTGAATTCTGAAATAAGTTTAAAGAAAGATAAATTAAACCATGATATTACAGAATTAAATATTTATAAATTTGATAATAGAATAAATGAAAAAAACAGAATATTCGAGTTATATAATCGTGTAAAAAATGAAACTATAGATTTGCATGATATAGACAGAGAAGATTTACTAAAAATTAGAAAATTATTATTTGAAGAAGCAAAAAGGTAAGATGAGAAGTTTGAAGATAAAATATTGAAAATAAAAATATGAAATAGTATAATAAAAAAGACAAAGGAGGAGATAAAAGTGTTACAGGTTATGAAAGATGATTTTGACGAGAGTCCAGAAGATATATTAAATTCCATCAATAATATGTTAAGAAAAAAAGAAGAAGAAAATAATAAAGAAGATAAAAAAATATAGTAAAAAAATTTTTTATGAATTATGAAAGGAAGCAGATTAAAAATGGCAAATTCAAAGTTAATTGTAGTAGAAGGTGCACAAGGAGCAGGAAAAACAACAGTAACAGATTTTTTAAGATATTCATTAAGTTATACAAATTTATATAGATTATGTGGAACTTCAGATATTTCTGTAGAAGGCAAGAAAAAAGCAGAAGATATGTATGTTAATCTATTAGAATATATAAAAAAGATGGAAAATAAAAGTATTAATTTAGTATTTGATAGAACATTTTTTACAGAAGAAAATTATTGTAGGCTAGGAAAAAAAGATTATACATTTACAGATATATATGAAAAATTATTAGCAGAATTTAGTAAACTAGATTTTGAAATATATTATATAACATTATACTTAAAAGATATAGAAGAATATAATAAAAGATTAGATAGAAAAGATAAAGCAGTTTTTAAAGCTTCTAAATTTGAAGCTGAAAATAGTATTAACCAACAAAGAGTATATTTAGAAATGGCAAAAGAGATACAAGAAAAATATACAAATATTAAAGTAAGAAATATTGCAAATGATAGAGATTTTGAAGAAACAAAGAAAGAATTAAAAGAATTTATAGGATATTAAAAGATAGAGAAAAACAAAGTTAAGAAGAGAAATTCAATGAAATAGTTCAAAATGCAAATGTTATAAAGAAAACAAATCCATACTTGTTAAAATATGGCAAAAATTAAATTTGTAGATTCAATATGTATATTGTATAATATATTGCGATGGTGCATTATTCTAGTCACACTTAAGTTTATGAGGGTGGGGCTAAAAATCCACTAAAGGGCATATCGTTGAAGTTCTTTGAATGTGCGCGAAACGCCAGGTTTGTGTGTGTTCAGGGAGTAAGAGATTTGGGTATTATATAATGGCATATATAAGATTCCCTGGTTTCGCGGAGGCTTAAATTGATGATAATAGAATATAATTATACATAATTTAGGAGTAACCTGTGATGAGTGCCAAGACACAAAAAGCACAGAGTAGCCTGTCTTGAGTGAATGTATTGGGATTAAATAATTAGTAAAATATAGTTTTGGCCAAATTAGTTTTACTGTACTTATGAAATTTCATTTGCAAAAAGGACTAATAAGCTTATTAAGTGTGTTAAGGAAAACTTCTAGAATGTTTGCTTTTGTAAAAGCATAGAAGTCTTTGGATTAAGGTACAGATTTAAGTGGCAATCTGGTAGCTATAGTTTCTATAGATATTTCCCTTAAACGGAAACGGCAATAGCAGTAATGCTATGTGGGAAATAGAGAAATTCGACCAGACCTAAACTGTAAAATTTACTTAGACTTTTACCATCTCAAACAAAAAGTATTAAGAGGAAATCTTGGGAAAATCCAAATTTCCTCTTTTGAATATAAAAATTAAAAGTACAATTTAAAAAAATATAAATAAGGAGAGGATAGTATAAAATTGAAAGAAAAAGCAAAAAATGAAAAATGTAAAATACATAAAGAAGAAATTGAAGAAATGAAAAAGACAATAAGAGAAAAAAATGCAAAAACAGAAAAAGAAAATGAAATAGAAATAGAAGAAGTAAAAGAAAAAATAAAACAAACTAAAAGGAAGAAAGAAAAAGAAAAAAAGAAAGATGAAAATATTAAATGGTTTATAGAAGTCTTTATCATAACATTTATATTATCTATTGTATTTTCATATATATCAACAAATGGAGTATCTAATTTAAGTTTAATACCAGCTATATTTATTTTAATAGCTGTCATATTAGTAGGTATTATATTTGATATTATAGGTGTAGCTGTAACTGTTGCAAATGAAAATGAATTTCATGCAAAAGCAACAAAAAAAGTAAAAGGCTCAAAAGATTCTATTAAATTAATTAGAAATGCACCTAGAGTTGCCAATATATGTGCAGATGTTATTGGTGATATTTGTCGGAGTATTAAGTGGGGCAATTAGTGCATTGATTGCAGTAAAAATTACTAATCAGTTTTGTTTGAGGTTTGATGTCCAATTTTTATTAAGTGCTCTAGTTTCTGCTTTAACTGTTGGAGGAAAGGCATTAGGAAAAACAATTGCAAATAATAATTCAACTAGAATTGTTCATGTGGTTGGAATTTTATTTAATAAATTTAGTAAAGAAAGTAAAAAATAAGAGGTAAATATGAAAGTTTTAATTACAGGTGCATCATCAGGGATTGGAAAAGATATGGCAAGAATATTAGCAAAAAAAGCAGATGAATTAGTGTTAGTTGCAAGAGATATTAGCAAATTAGAAGAAGTAAAAAATGAATTAGAGAAAGATGCGAAAATAGAAATTATTTCAATGGATGTAAGTAAAGAAGAAAATTGTAAAGAAATCCACAATCAGGTAAAAAATGTGGATATCTTAATCAATAATGCTGGGTTTGGAGAATGTGGGAATTTCACAAAAACAAGTTTGGAAAAAGATATTAATATGATAAAGACAAATATTATCGCTTATCATATGCTAACAAAACTATATTTAACAGATATGAAAGAAAAAAATAGTGGAAAAATATTAAATGTAGCATCAATTGCAGGATTTATGCCAGGCCCATTAATGGCAACATATTATGCAACTAAAAATTATGTAGTCAAACTATCAGAAGGAATTCGTGAAGAACTAAAAAAAGAACATTCTAAAGTACAAATTAGTATATTATGCCCTGGACCAGTAAAAACCAATTTTAATAAAGTAGCCAATGTAGATTTTCATTTAAGAGAAGCAAATAGTATGGATGTAGCAAAATATGCTATTAAAAAGTTGGACAAAGGTAAATTTTATATTGTTCCAGGAATAGATGTAAAAATAGCAAGGATTGGAGCAAAAATATTACCAGCAAATATTATTAGCAAATTTTCATATATGGCACAAAAAAGAAAAACAGATGGGTAACCAAAGTAAAAAAATTTAGTATCAAGATAAATAATAAAAAAGGTTACTATTTCATAAACAAGCCAGGTGGAGTGTTGCTCGGTGCTATTACGTAAGTAACAAGGTTCTCGGGTACCCACCCACAATCTTTGATTGTGATGGTGGGTGAGGTTCTTATATCTAAAAGATTCGATACAATAGTTGAATTTATTGCTTTTGAAGATTTTATTAGTTTTGAGAGAAAAGGTAAAAATAAGGTTAAAAGAATAGAAAATCATAAAATTAAGGTAACGATAGAAGTTGATATGGTATGCGGAGTAGTATAAATTCATGTTGATAATGTCAACGATTTGTCAACGAAAAATAAAGATGTTTGGAGATAAAACTTAATTGGGAAGTGTTTGGAAAAGCACTTTCTTTTTTCTATTTTTTATGATAGAATGGACATATCATAAATTAAGGAGAAAGGTTATGTTAGAAAATAGTAAAGAATATTGGAACAATGGGTATTGGGAAGATAATATAAAGAATAATAAAACGGATTTTTTGGAAGATAGTTGGATGGAAAAATATAGTGAAGAAATAATGAAGATTGAATCTAAGAAAGCAATAGATTTAGGCTGTGGTATAGGTCAAGATACAATTAAGTAAAGGCTTTGATGTTATCTCTTGTGATATTTCAGATATAGCCTTAAACAAATTGAAAGAATTAATACCAGATAGTAATACTATGCAAATTGATATTAAAGAAAAATTACCTTTTGAAGATAATTCAATAGGTTTAATTGATGCTAATCTATCAATTCATTATTTTGATATGGAAAATACTACAAAGATATTTAATGAAATATATAGAATATTAAAGCCAAATGGTTTATTTATAGGAAGAATGAATTCAGATAAAAATGAAGGATATATAAAAGAAACTACTAAAGAAATTGAAAAAGATTTTTACTATGATTATGGAAGGTATTTTCGATTATTTAATAAAGAACAATTTGATATTTTAACTGCTAGATGGAATGTTATAGTTTTAAATGAAAATGTAACAGTTAGATTAAATAGAAGAAAGGCTCTATGGGAATTTATTTTGAAAAAGTAATACATGAGAAAGAACAGAAAATGTTAATGAGGTAAAAGTATGAATGAAATAGCAAATAGATTTTTAGAACTATTTTATAAAATATCACAAATACCAAGAGAATCTGGCAAAGAAAAAAAGTTTGCTGATTTCTTAGAAATATTTGCTAAAGATAATAATTTGGAATGTTATAGAGATAAAAGCAACAATATTTTAATAAAAAAGCATGGAAACAAAGAAAATAATGAGCCAGTAATACTACAAGCACATATAGATATGGTATGTGTAAAGAGGGAGAATAGTAATCATAATTTTGATATAGATCCAATTGAAATAATTAAGAATGGTGATGTTATATCAGCAAGAGATACTTCCTTGGGAGCAGATCAAGGAATTGGATTAGCTATCATGTTGCTAATACTAGAAAGTAGTAAAATGAAACATCCAGATTTAGAGTGCTTATTTACAACTGAAGAAGAAACAACTTTTAATGGTGCAGTAAGCTTTGATTATTCAAAACTTAGAGGAAAAAGATTAATTAATTTAGACCATTGTAAAGACAATTCAATTGTTATAGGTTGTGATGCAGATATATGCAATAAATATATTTTTGAAGGAAAACAAATTGCAAGTAGTATACCATCTTATAAAATAAGAGTATGTAATGTAAAAGGTGGAAATTCAGGCATAGAGATTGAAAGAAGTAATAAGAGTGCGATTACAATAATGGCTAAAATACTACAAAAATTACAAATGGTAGATGATGTGTTAATCTGTAAGATTTTAGGGGGAAAGTCAGAAGGAGATATAGCAACTTCATGTGAGTGTATTATAAAAACTAAAATTAAAGACATAGAAAATAAGGTGAAAGAGAACTTTCCAGAAGATAATATACAGATACAAGCGTATAAAACACTGATGGAATTGTCTTTTTCAGTAGAAGATAGTAAAAAAATAATTAATGAGATAATAAATTTAAAACAAGGACTTGTTGAAGCTAAGAATAATATAATTACATCAGGAAATATATGGATCATAGAAACTGAAAAAAATAAAGTTATTATAACAGGGATTTTAAGGAGTATAGAAGAAAAGGGGTTACAAAAACAAAATAGAGAAAATTATAGTATATCAAAGAAGAATGATTTTGTAGTTGAAGAAATTTATCAAGATTCAGCATGGATACCTAATATAAATTCAAAGCTAAAAGAGGATTACAAAAATATTTATTATAAAGTAAACGGAGAATATCCTGATTTTGAGATTACTCATGGAGGATTGGAATGTAGTTGTATTGCAAAAAGAATGACAGGATTAGATATAATTTCTATTGGAAGTATTATAGAAGATTTTCATACTGCAAATGAAAAGATGTATATTAGCTCTTGTGAAAAAACTATAAAAACATTATTAGCTTATTTAGAATGTGAAAATAATTAGATAAAATGGAAGAGGTGAAAGAATGAAATTACCTACAAGTATAGAAAATATATTAAACGAGAACATTGTGGAAAATGCAAGATTAGAATTAAAGAAAAATTGGAATCCAGAACCAATATTACATACAATTTGTGCATTTGCAAATGATATAGATAACTGGGGTGGAGGATATATTTTAATTGGTGTTGAAGAAGAAAATGGTAGACCTAAAATGCCAATAACAGGACTTGAATTATCTGAAATAGATAAAATTCAAAAGGAACTATTAGCAAAATGTAAGTTAATTCAACCTTCATATACACCGATAGTAGATGTTACTCAATATAAAGGTAAGAATATATTAGTAGTATGGTGTTTCGGAGGACAAACAAGACCATATAAATGTCCAACAACATTAGATAAAGACTTTTCAAAAGGATATTCATATTATATAAGAAAGATGTCAAGTACAGTAAAAGCAACAGAAACAGAGCAAAAAGAATTATATGATATGGCAAGAACAATACCTTTTGATGATAGAATGAATCACGAAGCGGAAATTAGAGATTTAAAATTACCATTAATTCAAAATTATCTATATGAAATCAAAAGTGATTTACTAAAAGAATCTGAAACAATGAATTTTATGGATTTATGCAAAAGTATGAGAATTATAGATGGAACACCAGAATATATGAAACCTCTGAATGTTGGTTTAATGTTCTTTAATGATGAACCACAAAAATTTTTTCCATATTCGCAAATAGAAGTAGTAGATTTAAGAAATGGTCCAGAAGGTGATGATATGACAGAGCAAATATTTAAAGGACCAATAGATAGTATGATAAAGAGTGCATTAACATATATTAAAAATACAGTTATTGTAGAAAAAATATTAAAGATAGATGGACAGGCAGAAGCGGTAAGGTTTTTTAATTATCCATATCAAGCTATAGAAGAAGCACTTGTAAATGCAGTTTATCACAGACGGATATGATGTAAGAGAACCAGTAGAAGTAAGGATAATGGAAGATAGAATCCATATTGTAAGCTATCCAGGACCAGACCGTTCAATAAGCGAAAAATCAATTGAAGATAAAAATATGATAGCAAGAAAATATAGAAATCGTAGAATTGGAGAATTTTTAAAAGAATTAAAATTGACAGAAGGTAGAAATACAGGTGTTCCTAAAATAAAAAGAGCATTAAAAAATAATGGTTCAAAAGAGCCAGAATTTGAGACAAATGATACAAGAGATTATTTCATTACAACAATATTTATACATGATGGATTTGAAAACGAGATAAAAAATCAACCAATAACCCACCAAGATACCCATCAAGATACCCACCAAGATAAGATACTAGAATTTTGTAAAGAACCAAGAACAACAAAAGAAATAATGGCATATTTAGGATTAAAAGACAGAAGAAATTTTTATATAAAATACATGAGACCATTATTGGATAGTGGAAAATTGCAAATGACAATACCAGATAAACCAAATACAAAGAATCAAAAATATATAACAAATAAATATTAATAAAGGAGGTAAAAAATGGATTTTGAAGATGAAAAATTTATAAAAGAAGAACAGTCAGATGATTTATTATTTGAAGCGTATGACGAACCAATAAAATCAAAGGCAATAAAACTAGCAAAACATGGAAAAGAAGAATGTCCATATTGTAAAGCGATTCCAGAAGAAATACTAGAAGATTGTTTTGTACAAGGATATAGAATACTCTGTAATGATAACAGAAAAGTAGTTGAAAATTTTTTAGAAAAAATTGAAAATATTTTAAAAGAAAATACTACAGAAACAATGGTAAATAAATTAGAAAAGGACAAAGAGAAAATAATGTAGTAATATAAATAAAATGAATAGAGTAGGAAATAAATAGTCAAGACTCAATAGACGGGAAGTTGCTATTGGGGCAAGATATAAATCGCTTATTTATTTTCGCATTCCACTATCAAAGATTTTTATATAGAAGATTATTATATCTTCTTTCTTTGTAGTGTGAGAAAGCTCTAAAAGAAAGGAGATTTTTTTATGTCTAAAATCAAAAAAATCATATTAGCTTCAATGTTACTTGCAATATTAATAATATTGAATAGGTTTGTTTCTATTAAAACAGAGGTATTAGTCATAAGTTTTAGCTTTGTACCTATAATGATGTCATCAATTTGGTTAGGACCTAAATATAGTACAGCAATTGCATTACTAGGAGATTTACTAGGAGCAATTTTATTTCCATTTGGTCCATATTTCCCAGGATTTACAGTAAGTAGTGCTATTTCGGGTTTAATATATGGAATATTTTTATATAACGATGGAAAAGAAATGAGCAATAAAAAATTAATAATCAAACTTACTATAAGTAGTATAATACAGTTAATAGTAGTTAATATTTTTATAACATCATTATGGATTCATATTTTATATGGAAAAGCATATTTGGTAATTATGACTAGTAGGGCTATTACACAGATTATAATGATTCCTATTCATATTATAACTATTTATGCATTAGAAAAATTTTCAAGACCATTTATGGAAAAATATTTATATGAGGAGATGTAGTAGATGGATGTAGAACAATATTTATCAAATTTTTTTAAAGGAACAAAAAATCCAACATTAAAAGCAATGGAATATTTTATGGAAGAATTTGGACATCCAGAAAAAAATTTAAAAGTAATACATATAGCAGGTACAAATGGAAAAGGCAGTTGTACAGAAATTATGACAAATATATTAATAAATGCAGGATATAAAGTTGGAAAATTTATTAGTCCACACTTAATAAAATACAATGAAAGAATAAGTATTCAAAACCAAAATATAACTAATGAAAAGATGGAAGAAATAATAGAAAGGATAAAACCTAAAATTGATAAATATAATAGTACAAATGATTCAAAAATAACTTTATTTGAACTAGAGACAACAATGGCTATTTTATATTTTTATGAGAATAATTGTGATTTTGTGGTGTTAGAAACTGGACTTGGTGGATTATATGATTGTACAAATATAGTAAATCCAATAGTATCAATTATAACTAGTATTGGATATGACCATATCGATATTTTAGGAAATACATTAGTAGAAATTGCAGAGCAAAAAGCTGGAATAATAAAAGAAAAATCAGACACAGTTTTTGCATTAGCTGATGAAAAAACAGTAAATGATAAGATAAAGCAAACATGTATAGACAAAGATAATAGATTACATATAGTAGACAAGCAATATATAAAGAATTATTCATATAATCAAGAATTTCAAAAATTTGACTATAAAAATTATAAAGACATTGTTATCAATTTAAAGGGAGAAAAACAATTACTAAATAGCAGTATATGCATAGAGTGTACAGAAATATTAAGAAGAAAATCGTATAATATATCAGAAGAAGCACTACGACAAGGTTTAAAAACTGTAGTACATCATGGAAGATTTGAAATAATAAATCAAAATCCATTAATGATTTTTGATGGAGCACATAATAAACCAGCAATAGAAAATTTTATAAAAAGTATAGAAATGTATTATAGGAATCAAGAAAAAGTGTATATTATCTCAATATTAAAAACTAAAGATTCTAATATGATTTTAAAGCAACTCTTAAAAGATGAAAAAGCGGTTTTTATTTTTACTGATGGCAATAATAAAGAATTATATACATCAAAGGAAAAACTTTTAGCAATTGCAAAAAAATATACAAAGAGTCAAAAGTTATATGCTCAAGGTTTAGAATATGCAATTAATTTTACAAAAGAAAACTATATAAATGCGACAATATTTTTTGTAGGAAGTTTCTATATATATGGAACTGTAAGCAACAAATTAAAGGAAGATAAAAATGATTAAATTTGAAAATGTAAGTTTTAAATATAAAAATGGAGAAAATATATTAGAAAATTTGAATTTTGAAATCAATGAAGGAGAATTTATAAGCATTATTGGCAAAAATGGAACTGGTAAATCAACAGCACTTAATCTAATGTCAGGAATAATAAAACCAACTAAAGGTAATATATTTATAGATGATATAGATACAAAATCAAAAAAAGACTTTATAGAATTGAGAAAGAAAGTTGGTATTGTATTTCAAAATCCAGATAATCAAATATTATTTCCAAGAGTATATGAAGATATAGAGTTTGCACTTAAAAATCTTAATTTTGAAGATAGAAAAGGAAGAATAGAAGAGGCTTTAAATCTTGTAAATATGAAAGACTTTCAGTACGATGATACATATGAGTTATCATTAGGACAAAAGCAAAGAATTAATATAGCAAGTGTATTAGCTGTTAAACCAAAGTATATTATTTTAGATGAACCTACGACAATGATAGATTCAAAAGAAAAAGAGAATATATATAACTGCTTACAAGAACTAAAAAAACAAGGATATACAATTATTTTTGTGACTAATAATATCAATGAAATCTTGTTATCAGATAAAGTTTTCATATTAGAAAATAAAAAAATTAAACATATTATTGATAAAAATAATATAATTAATAATTTTGATTTGATAGAAGAATGTGATATAAAATTGCCTGATATTATAGAAATTATACTAAAATTAAAAAATAATAACATAAATTTAAATTTAAAAGAATGGACAATTGATGAAATGATTGATGAGATTGTAAGGGTATGCAAAAATGAAAAATATAATTAAATTTGTTATTTTTATAATATATACAATATTAATTTTTTTTATAAATGATTTAAGATTATTATTAGGGCTTTTTTTATTAAATTGTATGATTACAGTTATATCAAAAATAGACTTGAAAAAAATGTTGTATAGTTTTAGAATGGTATTACCTTTTATTGCATTTACAGTATTAGTAAATATAATTTTCGATGGTTTATATAATGGGATTATAATAGGAATAAGGATAATTATTTGTTATAATGGTACTTATATATTTTCCAAGAAAATTACTGTTTTGGAAATAATAGATGCAATACAAAAATTATGTTATCCACTAAAGATATTTAAGATAAACACTAATAATATAGGAATGATTGTATCAATTTCAATATGTATTATTCCAGTTTTAAAAAGCGAGATATATTCATTATCAAAAACTATGAAATCAAAAGGAAAGCTTATTAAAATAAAAAGTACAATTATTATAATGAAGCCTATGTTAATTTCAATTTTGAAAAGAACAAATCAAATAGAAAAAACATTAATAGCAAAAGCTTATATAGAAGAATAAAAATTATTAATATAAGTCCTTTGATGTTTTTCTAAAACAGAATTTATTGAGAAAGAAATTCATTTATGGTATAGTTAAGTCATGATAAACTAGTGCAAAATATGAAAAAAGTTAATTATATAAAAATATTTAAATTAAGTTATAGACATTTTGACCTAGAAAAATAATATTGCCACACTGCAACGGTTTCGC
>CANAUI010000011.1 GCA_947364715.1 uncultured Clostridium sp. | reverse complement strand
TGCAATTGCTAGGATATTCTTAAGAAAACCTAAAATATTAATATTAGATGAGGCTACTTCTGCATTAGATAATACTTCTGAAAAGCATATACAAGAAGAGATAGAAAAAATGAAAGATGAAAATAATACAACAATAATTGCTATTGCACATAGATTAACTACATTAAAAAATTGCGATAGAATTATAGTTCTTAATAATGGAAAAATAGCAGAAGAAGGAAAATTTGATGAGTTAATTGATAAAGGTGGAATGTTTAGTGATATGTACTATGGAAAATTAAATTAACATTTTGTTTAATATACATAATATTTTGCAAAAACATTGCAAAATACTGCAGTATACATACCATTTTTTATATGATATATTTTTATTATCAAATATTATTTTAGCAGAAGTCAGAAAAACTGGCTTCTGCTTTTTCACGTGTGTAAATATAATATTTGTTTAGGTTTTATGCATAAACTTATCTCAAAAAAATACTAATTAATTATATGAAAATACTTTTCATATAATTAATTAAAAAAGTTGCACAGAAAAATTGCTATGCAATTTTTTGTGTCAACAAATTTTTACGCTTTTCGAAAACAAAATAAATAAGTATTAAATAATAAAATTAAAAAAGTTTTCTCAAAGCGAAATTTGTTTAAGAGGTGTATGTATATGGAAAAAGTAAATTACAACATTAAAGTAGAATATGGAAATCAAGATTTAAAAAATATTATACTACAAATATTTGAGGAATACTGTGCAAATAAGATTACAAACAAAGATTAAGTCACCATTTACAGAATTACATTCTTTAGTTATAATGTAAGCAATGAATGGTTGTCTAAACTTTAAGAGAAGGAGGTAAAATTGCAGAAGTTAGACAACATATACGAAAAACAATTCTATGTTGGATTATATAAAAGATTATCAAGAGATGACAATGATGGAAAAAAAGAAAGTGAAAGTATATCTAATCAAGATAAAATCTTAAGGCAATATGTTTCAGAACTTTCTAAAAAAGAACCACAAAATAGATTTATCATAGTAAAAGATTATACTGATGATGGATACACAGGAACAAACTTTAATAGACCTGGATTTACAGAAATGATTAATGATATAGAAAACGAAATGATAAATATGGTAGTTGTAAAAGATTTAACAAGACTTGGGCGTAAAACAAATGAAGTATTAAGATATTATCAAGAATACTTTCCATCAAAAAAAGTTCGATTTATCACTGCAACAGAAGATACAATCGATACATATTACAAAGAAGATGATGATTTTATTCCCTTTAAAGCTGTAATGAGTGAGCAATATCCAAAAGAAACATCAAGAAAGATTAAAGCAGTAAAAATTTCAAAAGCAAAACAAGGCTTATTTCAAGGAAATACTGCTCCTTATGGATATAAAAAAAGTCCTAATAATAAAAATAAATTAATAATTGACAAAGAAGTGTCAGAAATTATAAAGGAGATTTTTGAAAAATATTCAAAAGGATATACTCGCACAGAAATAGTAAATAGTTTAAATGAGAGAAATATTATACCACCTAGAGAATATCTAAATATAAAAGGAATAAAATCAGATTCTAAAGGTTGGTCAGAAATTACAATAACAAGAATTGTTAGTAATCCAGTATATATTGGAACAATGGTAGGAGCAAAAACTGTTAAGCCTAGTTTTAGGAGGAAAGAAAGAATTATAAATAAAAAAGAAAATCAAATTATTGTTAAAAATACTCACGAACCTATAATTGATATAGAAACATTTAATAAATGTCAGATATTAAAAGAAAAATTTAAAAATAATCGTAATAGAAAATATGATGATATTTTTAAAGGGTTAATATATTGCAAAAATTGTGGTAGTATTTCAACATTAAAGCATAAGGAAAAGCCTACTAAAAATGGTAGCAAATGCGAGATAAACTCCTATATATGTTCTGAAGCTAACAAGGGTACAAATAAAAAATGTAGTAATACAAAATCTATAAGCAGTAGAAAACTGTATAATATAATAATTCCAATAATAGAAAAAGAATGTAAAAATGTTTCTTTTAATGATAATGATATAAAAACTGTTATGAATAATTTAGAAAAAAGTATTAATTATGAATGCTGTAGATTAGAAGATGAAAAGCAAAGATTAATTGGTAAAATAGATAAGTTAAATGAACAAATAAAAACAACCTACAATGATAAACTTGAAAACATAATTAATAATGAAACGTTTTTATCCATAAAAGAACAAAAAGAAAATGAAATTGAAAATTGTAAAAAGCAAATAAATGAATTAGATAAAAAAATAGACATAGAGAAGTCAAAATATACAATAAGCTATAATCAAATAAAAAAGCTATCTGAGGAGTTTTTAAACGCAAATAATATAACGAAACAGCTATTGTATAAATTAATAGATAAAATCGAATTTGATGCTAATAGAAACATAAATTTAAAACTAGTATTTTCAAATATAAATAATAAGTAAAAAGGTTTCCTTATCATTACAGCATCATATATTGCGACAAAAGGAGACCCAATTGCAAACTTACAAGAAGATTTAGCAGCAGAACAAAAAGCTCGTGCAACTTATGAAAAATTAATTGACCTATGTAGAGATAATCCAGATGTCTTAGATCCATTGAGATACTTGAGAGAAAGAGAAGTTGTTCACTTCCAAAGATTTGGAGAAGCGAAACAGGTGGATTGAAGTAAAAACGAAGACTTCAAAAATCGCTAAAAATAAAATCACATGATGTATAAAAGTATCTATAAGTCTTTAGAAGTAATAATTGTCTATAATAAAATTTTTGTTAAATATAAATGCCTATAATTAATTTGGTAAAATCTAAATTAATTATAGGCATTTATATTATGTATCCATACAAATAAAATACTAGGGGATATTGCAACTTTTGAAATAAAAAATACTTGTAGTCAGTTTGAATTTTACAAACATGAATACAAACATTTTTTGTGTATCTATTTTATTAAATGATTTTTTATGATTGATTTTAAACCAAAATAGATTGTCTTTATTTTATCAATACATTCTTTAATATGTAAAAAACTCAATATGATTAGTATTACAAAACTAGTGATACAAGATATTATTCCAATTACTTTTAAATTTTTCTTTATTTCATTTCTCATAATGTATTGTGTCTCCTACGTGATTATTTTTTTCTTTGCTAACTTTTGAGTAACTCTATTAATGTTTGTTACTATAACATCTCCAGTTATTCTTAGATTTTTTTCTTTTAGTTGCTGATTTAAGAACATTATGTAGTCATAAATATATTCAATATCATCTATTCCTTTTGAAAATATTGATTCTAAAATGTATGATGTAGTCTTGTAACCTTCTTCTAACATTTCTTTTATACTATTTTTTTCAAATACAACTGACCTTTTTAATCGGCTTTTAGTTGGAAATGTTATTTTTATTATTTTATTATCAAAATAAATATTTTCAAATTGGTAGTTACTGTCATCAAAATAAATGCATATAATATAATCTAATTTGTACTGTAATAATGGATGTACTGGTATATTATCTATAATAGCACCATCGTAATAATGAGTATTTTTTATTTTAACTGGATGATTATATATTGGCATTGCAATACTTGCATTCAAATATAGTGGTAATAATTCCTGTTTAGTATTCTTAATATTATGATATGTAATAGTTTTTTTATTAATATCCATTAGTGATATATAAAATGATTGAGTGATTTTATCTTCGGGAGAATATATGTCATTGATTGAACGTTGCAAAAGATTACTTTTCATAAGTTTAGTAACTAATATTCTACTTGAAGTGTTACAACATACATCTTTCCATAAACTCTCTGCTATTTGTAATTTTCCGTTCATAAACGCATATCCATTTAAAGTACCTATAGATGAGCAACTAATACATTTAAAATCTTTTGGTTGTATGTATTCAGAAATAGCTTTTAAAGCACCAATCTGATAAGCTCCTTTTACCATTCCACCTGATAAAACTAATCCAATATCTTTCATTATTTTTTTCTCTCATGTGATAAACTATATAGGGCATACGCTTTTCTTTGGTTTTCTTAATTTTGTTCTTACATTAGTAAATGTTTCTATGTATCTTCTTTTTGACTTATCTCTAAGTTTATATTTGTTGGCATATCTTTTTTGAATGCCATTGCTAGACAAATTATCCAACCTATTACTGTCCAGCCCAAAAATAAATTTAAAACAAAAACTGTATTTTTGTTTAATGTATTTCTTGAATATGCCACAATAGTTGGAAATATATAGATTATAAATCCGAATATCATTAAAATTACTGCATCTTCCATATTTTTTTCCTTTCTGATGTTGTATGCCCTACATTGTAAAATTCATTATATCTACAAATTGTTCAATAGTCAATATACCAAATGAACTTATTGTTGAATTATAAATATTTTAATACCCTCTGTATTATAATTTCTATAGATAAAGGAGGACTATGTTTTGAGTACTTTTGGAGCAAAAATTAGATGTTTACGGGAAAATTTAGAGTTGTCACAACAAGAAGTTTCTAATCATATTGGTTGTAGTAGTAAAGTGTTGTCTAATTATGAATTAGATAAGAGAGAGCCTGATTTTGAAACATTGATTAAGTTGTGCGATTTTTTTAATGTGACTGCTGATTTTTTATTGAATAGAACAAACAATCCTAGATATTTTAAGGAATTGGCTCTTAATTCTCAATTAGAATCTCTTTTATATTATTTTGATAGACTTCCCGAACAGTATAAGAACGATGTTATTCGATATGCAAAATTGAATTTGCTTGATTTTAAAAATAAGGATAAGAAAACTTAAAGGCAAAACTTCTATATCAACACAAAAAAGATGGATTGTATTTAATACATTCCATCTTTCCTTATTATTTTAATTATATGTTATATTAAATTCTATTTCCTGTTCTGGATTTTCTAGTTTTTCTATTCTACTTGCTATATGTGGGTGTGATGATGTTAGTTTTTCTTTTAATGTCATTTTGTGTGTTATGCTTATTTTTTGTAATAAGTATAAGGCTTGTAATAATTCATCTCCATATCCTATTTTGTAAGCAAAGCTATCAGCTTGAAATTCATTGCTTCTACTATTTAACGATAACACAATTTGCCCTAAGTAGATAAATAAGAAAAAGGTAAGTTCAAATAAACAACTAAAAATCCAATTGATAATATTAAAAATTAACATTGCAGTAGATTTATATGTAAAGATAGAAGAGATTAAATCTAACACTCTTATAACTATTCTAAATATAAATACAAAAATTGATAATATAAAGTTTCCTACAACTGTTAATAATAATGCTTTTGTATGTCCATAAGAAATATGTCCGAACTCATGTGCAAGTACTCCTCTTAATTCCTCCTGAGTAAATGTTTCTATTGCCCCCTTTGTTACTGCTATAGTTTTTCTTCCCATAGCAAAAGCATTGACAAACATAGCATCAATTATGTATAAGGTGATTTCTTTTGAAAGCTTTGGATTTTCATCTAAGGCATGTTGATACACTTCTTCAAATAAAGGCTGTAAATACTCTATTTCTTCATTTGTCCGCAATGGTCTTGCACCCTCGAAAATTCTTAAAATTTCTTCCCCGACAGGAGATAAGGCAAGTGTAATAGATATAGCATAAATTAAAGAAGTTAGAATAAATGCATCTGTATTTGCCCCAAACAAGCACCATACAATTGAAAAGTACAAAATAAACCATATTACATAGATGTAATTACTTTTGATAAAACGCATATAATCCTCCTTTGAGTATTTTTAAATTAGATATTTTTATATTGATATTCTATGTTTACATGTGAAATCAAATTCTAAATTAACAAAAAATAAAGATGTTATAAATTCCTATAACATCTTTATCTAATAATATATCTTTATTTCCATACATATACCAATCCGCTATCAGGTAACATTATCTCGTCTAATCTTCCAGAGGCAGCAATAACATCTCCAATTATACCCTCATCACGAAGAAAATCACCAGAAGAAGTAAAAAATTCAAGTATATCTATTTGTGATATACCAACATTACTAGCATCTAATCTTGTATTGAACTTATTTACAGGGTAGCCAAACATAATAGGAAAATAATTCCAGTTTTTATCTATAATAGTGTTTATGTAAATTGCAATTTCGCAATTCTTGCTTTTACAAATCTTATTAAACTTTGATTTATCACCTTGATTTGGTTTTAATTTAATACTTTCTTCAAGTAAATTGTCTGGATAAATTGGGTTTAATTTTACTTCAAGATTATTAGATTTAATTTTACATTCTGTTATTAAAAAGCATTTATCTGGTAAATTCTCGTATCCAGATAAAAGTATATAACGATATATATCTGTATGTGTTTTTACCAAATCTTGATAAAAATTATGTATTTCTAAACCACTATTAAGTTTTGTAAATCTAATTGATAAATCTTTTGGGATTTCAGAAGTCGTAAACTTAATATAAAAGTTAGCATTATAAAATTCATCATTCTTTTCTGTAAGAGAAATATTGTATACAAAGTCTTTCTTCATTTTATTCTCATTAAAAGAATTATTTTCAATACTTTTATATACAGTTTTACCAATATGTTGCCCTGAAATATTTAATAACAATTGTTCTAGCATTCTTATTTGATAATCATCATTTAAATATTCTACTACTTCAGGTTTAGTAAGTGTATCTGAAATTTGGTTTTGAACCAATTTGAACCAAGATTTTTCAATAAACAATTCCCAGATTAATGATAAAATACCAATACCGACACATTGACTTGCTAAAGCAATGAATATGTGTGATAAAAATTTATTTTTGTTATTTTCATGTTGAATGCCCAAAGTTTCAAAAACAAAAAATAAAACTATGAATATTATAGAAATAATAAAAACTTTATGATTAATTAGAGATTTTATAAATTTACTATATTTCTTTTCTTCGCCACTACATATTTTTTTCATTCTCTTGGTTTCCTTTAATCGTTAATCCTCTTGAAGCAAATGCAGACCTAAATTGTTTAATAGGTATAAAAGCATTTTCTTGAGTTGAGTTCTTTCTTCCTGATGGATTGTGTATTATAAAACCTAAACACTCTTTTCCGCTCCATCTAAAACCTATAACTAATACTAAATGTCCTCCTTTTTTATTAAAAGGACATTTTTCCATGTCAAAACGAATTACTCCAGGATGAACAGAAGCAATACTAAATGTATTTTCTAAAACATTAATACACAAATCTTTTTCGCTAAGAGAAGAACATACATCGCCATTAAATCCATAATCCTTTACAAGTTCTATAAGAGGCGCATAATACCAACCTTTATCTATAAAATTCCCAAGCTCATCATAAACTTTATACCCACCAAGATTAACAGCTTTTTCAGTTAATTTTGCAATTGTTTCATCTGAATTAGAATTAATCGTATTAATAATCATCTTAATACAAATTAATCCACATAAACGCTGTGTCCAAAAAGAATAATCCTCTATAGATTTGAAACCAAAACTTTTCCAATTTGGGTCATCATCAGAAGAAATTTTTTTATCCAATATATCTGAAACAAGTTCTCTACTAGCAAACTGTGCAATATATGAAGGAATGGGATTTACATAGTAGTCTCCGGATGGTAAGTTTGATAATTTTTCAATATTACGTTGTTTTTTAGGTTTTTTTATATTCATATCATATAATACTCCTATCATTCTATTTTACATACAATGTCTAATATTAAAATAATATTTAACTATATTGATTTCGACAAAATATATAATTATTATATAATAAATACTGACCTTGTACAATATAACTAGAATATTTATATAAATATAAAACAAAATTTTTAGTATCAAATAACTTTGTTTATATTAACCCTACTATAAAAATTATTATCCTTTGAAAGGTAAATTGCTTCTCCTGTTTTTAAAGTCTTAATATCATCAGGATGGTAGTAATATTCTCTAACTCGTCTTGCTGAGCCGAAACCTGTTTCAGATGTTACCATATTTTGTTGTGCTAATTGATAGGTTACCTCTAAGGTATTTCTAGTTCCTAATATATTTGCCCAATGTTCACTATTTATAGAACTGTTTTGTCGCATAATAATATAGTTGTTACAGTTTTCAATGATTTGTTCTTTAAATGCTTCATTTACTGCAAAATCTAAGTCTGATAGGCTTTGTGTTGCCAATATACAAGTAATGTTTGCACTTCTACTTTTGTTAATCAAGTCTATAAGAGTAGTAGAAGCATAACTGTTTATTTCATCCATAATAAAAAATATTCTTGACTGGTTATGTAAAAACATATTGCTCACAGCCTTTTTACTGTCTATTAAAAGTAATCTTCCTATTAATGGGGAAGTTTCAGGATATATCAACGGATTTAATATAAATAATATAATTGCTTTTTCTTGTAGTGCTGTGTATATATCAATTCCGTTTTCTTCAAAGATATAACCCAGTTCACTTTCTTCAATTAAGCTAAATCTTGCAATAGCACTTTCGGCTATTTTCCCACTTGTCTGTGCAAGTTCAAGATTTTGTGCGTGTTCTTCCTTTGTAATGATTTCATCCTTTACTAGTAGTCTGCTTATACTTGTAAATTTATCAATACTCATATTTGATACAATACTTTTAAAAGATAGTTTAACATTTGCCTTTACAAGCAGATGAATGAGCCTTTGTAAATATCTTTCTGTATTTAATTTATAATGTTCTTCGCTCCAATCTGTCATATTAATTAACATATCTTTTACAATCGTAGGAGTAGCATTTTGAAAAGGATTATACCTATCTGACTTTAAAGGATTTGTAAGATTAATAACATATAATCTTCTTTTACCTTTTAGTCTTTTGACAATTTCTATCATAGAGCCTTGTCCTGTATCTCCCTTGCCATCAATAATTAGCATAGGATAATCTTTATCAATGCCACTTTTGATATAATTAGATAGAGTAACAGTCTTGCCACTGCCTGTTGTGCCACATATAAAAATATGCTTTGCATTATCAGGTGTATAAATGTGTTTCTTGCCACTAGTCAAACCTATAAAAGTTGAATTTTCTAAATTCCTTTTTTGTTTTATTCTGTGCTGTTTTTGTTTCACTTTTTTTAACTCCTTCGAAAAATTGAAATACTTGTTTATTAGATGTTGCTTTGATATTTCCTTAATAATTATTGCAACTGGAATAATTATAAGTAAAATGAATGTTAATAATGGGTGTTTAGTTAAGCCGTTTACTAAATTCAATAATTGTTTCTAACATAATTTCTCACTTCCTTTATTTCTAATATTTCTATATTGGGGTACTGTAGTTTATTTCGATTCACTGTTTTGATTAATTTCGGGTTATTTTCTAAAATCCATAATTGAATATCATATGTAAGAAAATTAGAGTTTATATTTTTCTCTAATCTATTTTTTGCTTTTAGAGTTAATTCTACTTCTACACAATACATTTTATTGTTCTTTGTAAATACAAAATCAGGTTGATGTTTTCTAGTGCTAAATCCATCACTGGAATGTAATTCTTTTTCTGTTTTTATATCGGACAGTAGGATATTATATTTTGCTATCATGTATATTGCTGTATCTAAAACAGCAATATCATGTATGATATTATCTAGTCGAATTTTATCCTGTCTTTTATTTGCTCCAATTAACATTTTTGATTTGAAAGGCAAGGTATAAATACTAGGAACACCATATATTATTTTTTTTCTACATAGAAAACCATTATCAATTAATACTTTTAGACGTCTGTCACAAGTTCTCTGGTTTGGAAAATTTGCTAAAATCTTAATATGTCTACCCAGACAATATCTCCAGCGCTCAACTTCTCTAAATATCACATAATCTCTCTCAACCAATTTCAATATAAAACACCACCTATCTAAAACAAGACACCAACAAATTAACAGCCTAAATATCTAAAATTCGAGTATATATATTTAATTATTTTTATATGATTATTTATTTGTTAAAATAAATATCTACCCATGAAGTGATAGTGTGGTCTCGGGTAGTATAGCTGAGACCACACTATCACTTCATGGGGATAAAAATAAATGAAATACTAGTAATTACAAGGATTTTAGATAAAATGTTTAATGCTGTGATATTGATTTTTGGTGTCTTGTGTGACTAGAACTAGATATCGCCATAGTTTTTAATGATTTATATGCTGTTTTTATATCTGTTAGACCTACTAAATAATCAATACTGGTATCATAAAATTCTGCTAATTTTATCAATGCTGATATAGGAATTTCTAAATCTCCAGTTTCATAACGTGAATATGTAGCTTGGCTTACATGAAGCAAATTTGCAATTACTATTTGCTTTATATCATTATCTACTCTTAAATCTCCCGAATGCGTAAATACATTTACATCACCCCTTGATGAGAATATTATTACTAACATATTCATTTTTGCTGTTTTATACGAAAATTGCATAAAGTTGTATAAAAATACATTTCTCTACTTTTATAAAAGCTTTGTATACTGAAAATGCATATTTCAACACTTAACATAAAACAAATGAGATAATAAAGATAACTATGATAGAATGAGTACTCTTTTCTCTTTTAGTTTAATTTCTGCATACAAAATATGTTTTTAACATAGTTTTGTATAAAAGAAATGAGGCGATACTTATGGATAAAGTAGAAAATATAAATTCTAATAATCTGGTACATGATGAAAACCATTATAAAATAACAAAAGAGATGATAAAAAAGGATAGTATGGAATTTGAAGTTATTAATTATTATCCAAAAGATAACAAGGAATCGAAGAAAAAAGAGATAGAAAAGCAACTGTTTAAAATATTCAGCAAATATGTTCAATAAATTGATTTTATTTATTCTATGATGTATAATTTATCTAGCGAAAAGATATTTTTATACATCGTAATAGGAGGTAAACGATGTATGAATGTATGAAATATGATGCTTTATATGCTAGGCAGTCATTAGATAAGAAAGATAGTATATCTATAGAAAGTCAACTTACAACTTGTGAATATGAAACAAAAGGTAGTCCTTTTAAAACTTATCAAGATAAAGGATATAGTGGCAAAAACTTAAATCGTCCTGATTTTGAAAGATTAATTAAAGATATTAAACAAGGATTAATAAAAAGGGTGATTGTTTACAGGCTTGACCGTATTAGCCGTTCGATTTTAGATTTTGCTAATCTAATGCAAATCTTTGAACAATATAATGTGGAATTTGTTTCAACAACAGAAAAATTTGATACAAGTACACCAGTAGGTAGGGCAATGCTTAATATTTGTATTGTGTTTGCTCAATTAGAAAGAGAAACAATTCAAGAAAGAGTATCAGATGCTTATCATTCAAGAAGTAAAAAAGGCTTTTATATGGGTGGGAGAATTCCTTATGGATTCAAAAAAGTAGATACAATTATTGATGGTATTAAAACATCAAAATATATTGCTGATGAAGAAGAAAGTTCACATATAAAACTGATTTATTCCATGTATTCTAATCGAGAAAATTCATTAAATGATATAGTGAAATATTTTGTTAGTAATAATATAAAACAAAAAAGGGGGAGAAATTGGAGTTCAGCAAGATTAAGTGAATTATTGCGAAATCCTATATATGTACAATCAGACTTATCAGTATATGAATTTTTTAAAAGTCAAGGTGCAAACATTATAAATGATGTATCAGAATTTAAAGGGCAAGGATGTTATCTGTATCAAGGAACAGTTTCAAAGTCAAGAAAGCAATGTGATTTAACAGATAAAGAAATTGTATTAGCACAACATGAAGGAATTATTTCTTCAGAAATATGGTTAAATTGCAGACTGCGTTGTTTAAGTAATCAACAATGTGCAAAATCAGGAAAAGGAAAAAATTCTTGGTTAGTAGGAAAAATAAAATGTGGTAATTGTGGTTATGCACTTGTAGTAAGAAAATCAAATACAAAATGGGGAAGATATGGAGTGTGTAGCAATAAAGAAGCTACAGGAATGTGTAAAGGTACATCAGGCAGTGTTTATATGGATTTATTAGAGGATTATGTTTTTAATGCTATTAAAGGGAAGTTGGCAGAATTTAAAACACTAACTGATTACTCGAAAAAAGTGATAAATCCCAAAGTTCAAGCTAATGAAACAAAAATTGTACAGATTAGTGATGAAATAAATAAACTTCTGGAAAAAGTGGTAAATGCAAATGATGTTTTGATGGATTACATTAATAATAAAGTTAAAGAACTTGACCAACAGAGAAGATTATTTGAACAAGAAAATATACTTATGACACAGAAGTTAAAAGAAGATAATATTAATATAGTACAAAATCATGTAGATAATTGGGAAAAGGTTTCTTTTGATGATAAGACATATGTTGTAGATATATTGATTAGAGTAATACATATAAGCAATGGCAAAATTGAGATAGACTGGAATATTTAATTTTTTTAATTTAATACTTCAAGAGTCCTGTTTTATTGAAGCACTTCGTGGAGTACAAGATAAATTAGCAGAAAAGAAATTTTACATGAATCATAATAATAATTGTGGTTGTAAATAAACAAATAAACTCCTATATTATATAATATGGGAGTTTAAAATTATTCTTGTATATAAATTTAAGGTGTGATAAAATACTATAAAAAAAGGAGGGAAGTCGAGTTTGTCTACTCGACAAAAAGAAGATGAAAAATATAGATGATAAATACAGTTGGAATTTAGAAGATTTATATAATAACCAAAAAGAATTTTATGATGAAATGAGTAATGTAAAAGAAAACCTAAAACAAATAGAAACATATAAAGGTATATTATGTGATAGTACAGATAATTTATATAAATGTTATAAGATATATGAAGAAACATTAATGAAATTTGAAAAAATATATGCTTATGGATTATTAAATTATCATTTAAATATGGCAGACCAAGAAAAAATAAAATTATTTAAAGAAGTAGAAAATTTGAATTCAGAATTTAGTACAAAAACAGCATATATAACACCAGAAATCACATTTACAGACGAGAATATTGTTAGTAATTACTTAAAAGAAGATAATAGATTAGAGCCATATAAAAGAGATATTCAAAAAATTTTAGAAAAGAAAAAACATACACTAAGTAAAGAAGAAGAAAACTTACTTGCCAATTATTCAGAGATTTTTTATGCACCTAAAAATATCTATGATATACTAACAAATGCAGAATTTAAGTTTGGAAAATTAATTGATGAAGAAGGAAAAGAAGTAGAACTAACAGATTCAACATATTCTATATATTTAAGAAGTAAAAATCAAAATGTAAGGAGACAAGCATATGATTTGACATTTAATAAATACAAAGAATTTATTAATACTATTACAGAAATGTATTTAGCAAATGTAAAGAAAACAATAATTACTGCTAAATTAAGAAATTATCAATCTTCGTTAGAACAAGCAACTGATAATGATGAAGCAAATATAAAAGTATATGATACATTAATGAAAGGTGTTAACAAAGGATTATCTGTAAATCATGAATATATGGAATTAAAAAAGAAATTATTACAACTAGAAGATATGCATATGTATGATATATATCTAAATCCATTTACAAAAAGTAAAGAAAAAATACCATTTGAAGAAGCTAAAGAAACTGTAAAAAGTGCATTAAATATATTAGGAAAAGAATATGAAGAAATGATAGATAATGCTTTTGAAAATAGATGGATAGATGTTTATGAAAAGCCAAACAAAAAAACAGGTGGGTATAATTTAGGAATCCACGAATCACATCCATTTATTTTACTAAATTATACAGGTGATGAAAGTGATGTAAGGACTATTGCACATGAATTAGGACATAGTATGCATGCATATTATTCAAACAAAACTCAAAATATTTTTGATGCAGATTATACAATTATGGTTGCTGAAGTAGCTTCAACTGTAAATGAAATTTTATTAACAGAATATCAACTTAAAACTGAAACAGATAAAAAGAAAAAAGCAAAAATTATATATGAAATATTAGAATTAATAAGGGCAACTTTTTATACACAAGCTATGTTTGCAGAATTTGAAAAAGAAGTTCATGAAAAAATGGAGCATGGAAATATGCTTTCTTCAGAAGATTTAAATACTATTTATTATAAATTAAACCAAAAATATATGGGAAAACCTGTTATTTTGGAAGAAAACACTAAATATGGTTGGGCTAGAATACCACATTTTTATAGAGATTTTTATGTATATAAATATGCAACAGGAATATCAGCAGGTATTTATATTGCAACAAAGATTTTGAATAAAGAAGAAGGATTTATAGAAAAATATATTAATATGCTAAGTCAAGGTTGTACTAAAAAATCAATAGATATTTTAAAAATGGTAGATGTTGATTTAGAAGATATCCATGTTTATGAAATGATAATTCAATTTTATAAAAATAAAATTGAAGAACTAAAAAGTTTGTTATAGAAAGGGTTTTTAAAATCTATGGAAAAAGAAATAAATGAAAAACAAAACATTCAAATAGAAGAAGATAATGTGGAAAAACAAAATCGTACAAGTATAAAGAAAAGAACAATTAATGGAATTAGTATTTGGAGAATTTTAGCATATTTTATTATTTATAGTGTACTAGGATATATAATAGAAACACTATATGGTATGATAACTAAAGGTGTATGGGAAAGCCGTCAAAGCTTTTTATATGGACCATTTTGTGGTATTTATGGTTTAGGTGCTGTTGTTATGATTGTTTGTTTGCATAAATTTCCTAGAAAATTTAATACACTTTTTGCTGGAGGATTTATTGTTGGGTCTATTGTAGAATATGTAGTAAGCTTTGTAGGAGAAATATTATTAGGTGTAAAATGGTGGGATTATTCTAATATACCACTAAATATTAATGGAAGAATTTGTGTATATTTTTCTATTTTCTGGGGATTTTTGGGATTGTATCTAATTGCATCTTTAAATCCCAAAATTGATAAAATTATTGATTTTATAAAAAACAAATTTAAAACTTATAAAACATTGAAAACATTTGTTGTAACAGTATTTATTTTACTTATGATAGATTGTGTGTCAACTGGTTTTGCTATCGAGTTTTTCTTAGTAAGAATGGTTGTTGAAAATGATATTGATGTTACAAATAAGGAACTTGTTATAGAACAATATGATAAAATCTATGGAAATGAAAATTTATCAAAATTTATTTATCAATTTTGGGGAGATAAGAAAATGATAAAAACATTTCCAAATCTAAAGATAAATGATAAAAATGGAAATATTGTATATATAGATAGTTTACTTGATATACAACCATATTATTTTAAAGTTCATGTTATAAACAATAAAAATAACAAAGAAGTAGAAGAAGATATTATAGGGAAATGAAGGTAAAAAATTGATTAAAATATATATTAGGGGGGAAAATGTTCAAATTAGTATCAGATTATACGCCAACAGGCGACCAACCAAAAGCAATAGAATATTTATCAAAAGGAATAGAAGAAGGGAAGAAATTTCAAACACTTTTAGGTGTTACAGGTTCAGGAAAAACTTTCACAATGGCAAACATTATACAAAAAGTACAAAAACCAACATTAATATTAGCACATAATAAGACATTAGCAGGGCAACTATATTCAGAATTCAAAGAGTTTTTCCCAGAAAACAATGTAGAATACTTTGTTAGTTATTATGATTATTATCAACCAGAAAGTTATCTTCCACAGTCAGATACTTATATAGAAAAAGATTCATCTGTTAATGATGAAATAGATAAACTTAGACATTCAGCAACATTATCATTATTTGAAACAAAAGATGTTATTATTATTGCATCTGTTTCTTGTATTTATGGGTTAGGAGACCCAGAAGATTATCAAGAAATGATGTTATCTCTAAGACCTGGGATGGCAAAGTCAAGAGATGCAGTTTTAAAAAAATTAGTTACTATGCAATATGCAAGAAACGAAATAGATTTCAAAAGAGGGACTTTTAGAGCAAAAGGTGATATTGTTGAAATTTACCCATCAGACCAATCAGAGTCTGCAGTTAGAGTAGAATTTTGGGGAGATGAGATTGAAAAAATTACTGAAATCAATCCATTAACAGGAAAGCCAATAGGAGTAAGGAAGCATATTTTAATTTCACCAGCTTCTCACTATGTTACAACTAAGGACAAGATGGAAAGAGCAATTGTAACTATTGAAAAAGAAATGGAAGAAAGGGTAAGATATTTTAAAGATAATAACAAGTTAATTGAAGCACAAAGGATTGAAGAAAGAACAAATTTTGATATAGAAATGATGAAAGAAACAGGATTTTGTTCTGGAATTGAAAACTATTCCAGACATATTAGTGGGAGAAAGCCTGGAAGTCCACCATACACATTATTTGATTATTTTCCAAATGATTTTTTATTATTAGTAGATGAATCACATGCAACAATTCCACAAGTTAGAGCAATGTATAATGGAGACCATTCAAGAAAAGAATCTCTGATAAATTATGGTTTTAGATTACCTTCTGCATTTGATAATAGACCTTTAACATTTGAGGAATTTGAAAAAAAATTAAATCAAGTTGTATTTGTTAGTGCGACACCTGCTGATTATGAAAAAGAACATAGTAAAGAAAATATTGTAGAACAAATTATTAGACCAACTGGACTATTAGACCCAAAGATACAAGTAAAACCAGTAACTAATCAAATAGATGATTTATTAGAACAAATTAGAATTAGAGTAGAAAAAAAAGAAAGAGTTTTAGTAACTACTTTAACAAAGAAAATGGCAGAAGATTTAACAGATTATTTAAAAGGATTAGATATTAAAGTAAATTATATGCACTCAGATACTAAAACACTAGAAAGAATGGAAATTATCCGAAATTTGAGACTAGGCGAGTTTGATGTTTTAGTAGGAATTAACTTATTAAGAGAAGGATTAGATATTCCAGAAGTATCTTTAGTTGCTATATTAGATGCAGATAAAGAAGGATTTTTACGTTCAGAAAGGTCTTTAATACAAACTATAGGAAGGGCTGCAAGAAATACAGATGGTACTGTTATTATGTATGCAGATGAATTAACAGAAAGTATGGAGAAAGCTATTTCTGAAACTAATAGAAGAAGAAAAATTCAAGAAGCATATAATAAAGAACATCATATAGTACCTAAAACAATTAGAAAATCTGTACGTGACTCAATAAAAGTAACTATTACAGAAGATATAGGGGTAGAATATAAACTAGAGAAAGAAGAAGATATAAAAGATACAATTACAAAATTAACAGATGAAATGTTAAAATATGCATCAGAAATGGAATTTGAAAAAGCTGCTGAATTACGTGATAAAATTAAAGAATTAGAAAAATTAATATAATAATAAATCCCAGATAGAGATTTTCTTCTATTTGGGATTTATTAAATTTTATTCTTCATTATTATTTGAAGGTTGTTCATTTTGTGGTATTGTAGTTGAATTATTTCCAACATATTCAGCTTTTCCGAAACCTAAAATCATAAAGAAAATTGTTGGAAAGATTACTAATCCAACTGTAAATCCAGCATCTTTTCCAAATGATTTAGCTAAATTATAAGATTGATAAATTGTAATACATAGAGCAATGAAAACTCCAATATAAGGAATAAAGCTAAATAGATATCCACATACAAATAATGGTGAAATTCCAGAAATTTTAAATAAAATTACTAAATTATAAATAGGTATTATTGATTTCCAACCTTTTTCACCTGCTTTTGTGAACATTTTCCACATACCAATTATTTGTAAAACACCAATAACTAAGCCCATTATAAGAATAATACCAACAAAAGCTCCTAATGTAGCTAATACAGATGTTGCTTCTAGTGCTGATGAATAACCGCTTATAGTACTAGGATTATAAGAATAATCGTACATAAATAAATCCCCCTTTCATATTATAAGTACAATTAAATTTTCACACGTTTCGACAAAAAAGTCAATATAAAAACAAAAAAAACTTGTATAAAAAATTTTAGTCTGATATAATTTATGCAGTTACATAATAATATGTAAGAGGAGGTATTAAAATGAGTGAAAACAAATGCCAGTGTGGTTGTCCTAAAAGGGACGAATTTATACAAAAATTGTTTGATGAATATTTACCTATTAAAGATAATCTAATTCAAATGTTAAATGAGGTACAAGAGCATTATGGATATATTCCACAAAATGCACAAATAGAACTTTCAGAATTTTTAGATATTCCAATGGCAGAAATTTATGGAGTCATTACTTTTTATTCGAGATTTACCCTAAAACCTAAAGGAAAATATAATGTTGCAGTATGTTTGGGAACAGCATGTTATGTAAAAGGTTCTCAAAAAATTATGGACAGATTAAAAGAAAAACTACAGATTGAATCAGGAGAAACAACAACTGATGGATTATTTTCTATTGAAGAAACTAGATGTGTTGGAGCATGTGGTTTAGCACCAGTATTTACTGTAAATGGTGAAGTATATGGAAAAGCAACTGTTAAAAAAATAGATGAAGTTTTAGATGAAATTATGAATAAAGAAGAACAATAAGATGCAAAATTGTGCCTTTCGTAGATGTCGAAGGGAAAGAAAGGAATGATAAAAAGTATGAAAAGCCTAGAAAAAATACATGAAATAAGAGAAGAAAAAAGAAAAGAATTAGATTTAAGAATTAATACAAAAGCAGATACTAGAGAAAAACATATCTTAGTTTGTCAAGGTACAGGTTGTACTTCTTCAAAATCACCTGAAATTTTAGAAAAATTTAAGAAAATTTTAGAAGAAAAAAATATAACTAATGTAAGAGTAATAAAAACTGGTTGTTTTGGTCTTTGTGCCAAAGGTCCTATTGTAATTATAAGACCTGAAGATACTTTTTATGCTATGGTAACACCAGAAGATTGTGAAGAAATTATTGAAAAACATATTATAAAAGGTGGAAAAGTAGAGAGATTACTTTGTAAAGATATTGATGGAACAGTTGCCAATAGTTTAGATGAGTTGAATTTTTATAAAAAACAAAAAAGGATTGCTCTTAAAAATTGTGGTCTTGTAAATCCAGAAGAGATAGATGAATACATAGCATTTGATGGATATAAAGCATTAGAAAAAGTATTAATAGAAATGACACAAGATGAAGTTATTGATGTTATAAAAAATTCAGGTTTAAGAGGTAGAGGAGGAGCAGGTTTTCCTACAGGTAAAAAATGGGAACTTACTAAAGCTTCTGTTGAAAATCAAAAATATGTGGTATGTAATGCAGATGAAGGAGACCCAGGTGCATTTATGGATAGAAGTATATTAGAAGGAGACCCACATTGTGTATTAGAAGCTATGGCAATTGCAGGATATAGTATAGGTGCTAATAAAGGATATATTTATGTTAGAGCAGAATATCCAATTGCAGTACAAAGATTAAAAATTGCGATAGAACAAGCTAGAGATTATGGAATATTAGGAGAAAATATTTTTGGAACAGATTTTAGTTTTGATATTGAGATTAGATTAGGTGCAGGAGCATTTGTTTGTGGTGAGGAAACAGCACTTTTAGAATCTATTGAAGGAAAAAGAGGTCAACCAAGAGTTAAACCACCATATCCAGCACAATCAGGATTGTGGGGAAAACCAACTTTGATTAACAATGTAGAAACTTATGCAAATATTGCTCAAATTATTTTAAATGGTGCAGAATGGTATTCTTCTATTGGAACAGAAACTTCCAAAGGAACAAAAGTGTTTGCTTTAGGTGGAAATGTTAATAATATTGGATTAGTAGAAGTACCTATGGGAACTACATTAAGAGAAATTATTTACGATATTGGTGGAGGTATTCCAAATGGTAGAGAATTTAAAGCAGCACAAACAGGAGGTCCATCAGGAGGTTGTATCCCAAAAGAACATTTAGATACACCAATAGATTATGAATCATTAAAACAAATTGGCTCTATGATGGGGTCAGGTGGATTAATTGTTATGGATGACACTAAATGTATGGTAGCATTGGCAAAATTTTATTTAGATTTTACAGTAAGTGAGAGTTGTGGTAAGTGTACACCTTGTAGAATTGGAACAAAAAGAATGTTAGAAATATTAGAAAGATTGTGTAATGGTGAAGGAGAAGAACTAGACTTATATAAATTAGAAAAACTAGCAGATAATATCCAGAAATCTAGTGTATGTGGATTAGGACAAACAGCACCAAATCCAGTAGTAAGTACAATGAAATATTTTAGAGAAGAATTTAGAGAACATGCTATTAAAAAAGAATGTAGAACATTAGAATGTAAAGCAATGGCAAAAATTACAATAAATGAAGAAAAATGTAAAGGTTGTGGATTATGTCAAAAACATTGTCCTGTTAATGCTATTGATGGGTCAGGAAGAAATAAAAGAATTATCAATCAAGAAAAATGTATTAAATGTGGTACATGTATTGCGAGTTGTCCATTCCATGCTATTGGAAATTAGGAATGTGCCAATTAAATCATAAATTTTAATAATAGTTAAAAGAAAGAGAGATGTGGATATGGAAAAAGAAATGGTTAATTTAACAATTGACAATCAAAAAATAACTGTGCCTAAAGGAACAACTATATTAGAATCTGCGAAAACAGCAGGAATTGATATCCCAACATTATGTTTTTTAAAGGAAATTAATGAAGTGGGAGATTGTAGAATGTGTATTGTTGAAGTAGAAGGAAGAAGAGGATTTGCTACTTCATGTATTCAAACTGTTGAAGAAGGTATGGTTGTACATACACATACACAAAATGTATTAGAAGCACGCCATGTGATTTTAGATTTAATAATTTCGAATCATTCTAAAGATTGTTTAACTTGTACACGTTCTGGAAATTGTGAATTACAAGCTTTGGCAACTAAATTTAATGTTTTGAATATTGAATTTGAAGGAGAAAGAACAGAACACAAAATAGATGACTTATCACCATCTATAGTTAGAGATTTTAATAAATGTATTTTATGTAGAAGATGTGTAGCAGTATGTAAAAATGTACAAAAGATTGGTGCTATTGATTGTATTAATAGAGGTTTTGAATCATGTATATCAACTGTTGGAGATAAAAGTTTAAATGATGTTAATTGTACATTTTGTGGTCAATGTATAGAAGCTTGCCCAACAGGTGCTTTACATGAAAAAGAAACAATAAATGATATATGGGCAAAATTAAAAGACCCAGAAACAACTGTTATAGTGCAAACTGCTCCAGCAGTTAGAGTTGCTCTTGGAGAAGAATTTGGAATGCCAATTGGTACAAATGTAGCAGGAAAAATGGTTACTGCATTAAAACGTTTAGGATTTGATAAAGTATTTGATACTAATACAGGTGCTGACCTTACTATTATGGAAGAAGCAAATGAATTTATAGAACGATTTACAAAAAATGATAATTTACCAATGATTACATCTTGTAGTCCTGGTTGGGTAAAATATATAGAAATGAATTATCCAGAATTATTACCACATCTATCTAGTTGTAAATCTCCTCATGAAATGTTTGGAGCTATTTTAAAAACCTATTATGCAAATAGGGAAGGGCTTAACCCAGAAAAAATATATATAGTTTCTGTTATGCCATGTATTGCAAAAAAGTTTGAGAGACAAAGACCAGAAATGATGGAAGATAATTTATATGATGTAGATAATGTTATTACAACTAGAGAATTAGCAAGGATGATTAAACAAGCAAATATCGAATTTGAAAAATTGGGAGATAGTAATTTTGATAGTCCTATGGGAGAAGCAAGTGGAGCAGGAGCTATTTTTGGAACAACTGGTGGTGTTATGGAAGCAGCTTTGAGAACAGCACAAGATACTTTAACAGGAAAAGATTTACCTAAAATTGATTTTGAGCAAGTAAGAGGTGGAGATGGTATTAAAAGAGCGACAATTAATATTGCTGGAAAAGATATAAATGTTGTTGCAGTAAGTGGATTGGCAAATGCAAAAACAATATTAGAAGAAATTAAATCTGGTAGAGCAGATTATCAATTTGTTGAAATTATGGCTTGCCCAGGAGGTTGTATCATGGGTGGTGGCCAACCAATTAAAAATGCCAAAACAAGAGCAGAAGTCGATGTTAGAAAATTAAGAGCAGATGCCCTATACAAGATAGATGAAAAAAGTATTGTTAGAAAATCACATGAAAATCCTGTTATGAAAAAATTATATAAAGATTTCTTAGAAAAACCAGGAAGCGAAATTGCTGAAAAATTATTACATACATCATATACAAAAAGAGAAAAATATAATATATAGTAATGTTTGTTATATAGTAAGAAATTTATTAGAATAAATCGGAAAGCCTTAATATTTTATTTCCTAATATATAAAATTAAAGAGACAATTTGAATATAGTTCGAATTGTCTCTTTAACAAATTATTTGTTATTATTATTTTGTCTTTCATTGTTGTTATTGTTGTTTTGATTATTTGAATTATTGTTATTTTTATTTTCTTTATTTTTCTTACTCATATACAAGCACCTCCTCAAAGTATATTACTATTTTGTACGAATATATAAAAAAATATTCACCCATAATTTGTTTTTTTTATATAATTGATATATAATAACAAATATATATCTAACTTTATAAGATTTGTTTAGGGAGGATTGACAAATGAAATATAATAATGAAAAATTGAATGAATTTAACGAATACATAAGATATAGAAAAATAGCCATAATAGGATTAGGAGTTAGTAATTTACCACTTTTAGATTATTTATATGACAAAAAAGCAAAAGTGACAATATTTGATGAAAGAGAATATAATCAAATTCCTAAAGATATTATTGAAAAAATTAATAATTATGAATTTATTATACATGTTGGAAAAGATTGTATGAAACATTTAAAAAACTTTAATATAATTTTCCGTTCACCTAGTTGTTTACCTACAAGACCTGAATTGCTAGAAGAGGCAAATAGAGGTGTATTAGTAACAACAGAAATAGAATTATTAATGCAAATGTGCCCAGCAAAAATTATTGGAATAACTGGAAGTGATGGTAAAACAACAACAACCAGTTTAGTAAATAATATCTTACAAAAGGCAGGATATAAAACATTTTTGGGAGGAAATATTGGGACACCATTATTTACAAAATTATCAGAAATAACACCTGAAGATATTGTTGTTTTAGAATTAAGTAGTTTTCAATTAATGGGAATGGAAGTTAGCCCACAAATTGCTGTTATTACTAATATAACACCAAATCATTTAAATATTCATAAAGATTATCAAGAATATATAGATAGTAAGAAAAATATATACAAATATCAAGATGAAAATGGAATTTTGATTTTAAATTATGATAATGAAATTACAAAAGATTGTGCAAAAGAAGCTAATGGAAAAGTTATCTTCTTTAGTGGTCATACTAAATTAGATAATGGATATATTGTTGATGAAGATGTAATAAAAGAATGTGATGATAAAGTTAGAAAACATATTTTAAATATAGATGATGTTATCTTAAGAGGAAGTCATAATTATCAAAATATTGCAACAGCCATTGCTACAACATCAAGTTTAGTTAATTTAGAAACAGCAGTAAAAGCAATAAAAGAATTTAAACCTGTAGAGCATAGAATTGAATTTGTAAAAGAAATTGATGGAGTAAAATGGTATAATGACTCTTCAAGCTCATCTCCTACCAGAACTTTATCTGGAATTAATGCATTTAAAGAAAACATTGTTTTGATTGCTGGAGGATATGATAAAAATTTAGATTATACGCCTATTGCCAAACCAATTATTGATAAAGTAAAAACATTGATTTTGATTGGTCAAACAGCAGGAAAGATTTATGAAGTTGTAAAGAGAGAACTAGAAAAAGAAAATAAAAATTTAGATATTTATATGTGTGAAACATTACAAGAAACAATTTCGATTGCAAAAAAGAATGCTAAAAGTGGAGAGGTTGTCCTATTTTCTCCTGCTAGTGCAAGTTTTGACATGTTTAAAGATTTTGCAGACAGAGGGAATCAATTTAAAGATTTAGTGAAAAATATTCATTGATGAAATAATTTTATATATTAATACAAAAATTATCCTAAAAAGTTAAATTTTATGAACATTTTTAAGTTTATCAACATATCTTGTATAAAATAAACAAGGAGGAATTTAAAAATGTATGATAACCAATATGAAGAGTACATAAGAAGTGTTTTAGGATATCCAAATACAATAAATATGAATCAAACTCAAATGTATCAAAATGAATATCAGAATTTGCCTCGAGTAAATATGAAAAACGATTTAGAGGAATGTTATCCAGAGATATATAAAATTATATATCCGATGATTAAAAAAGCCTGTGAAGGAAATATGAGGGGAAATAATAGAGAAGAAATTGAACAAATGGCAGATGAAATTTATTCTGCTATCGAAGATAATAATCAGATTAATGTTAATATTAATTTAGCAAACACAGTATCTAATACAAATGCTAATAAAATAGAGAATAGAAATACAGTAAAACAAGATGATACTCAAAGAAAACCATCAGAAAAACAAGTAGTAGAAAATAGAAATATAGAAACACAAAATAGAAGAAGACCTATAAATAACAATTTGAGAGATTTAATTAAAATTTTGCTAATTAGAGAATTATTAGGAAGACCTCATAACAATTTTCCACCAAGACCACCACATAGGCCACCACATAATCCATATCCACCAATGAGACCACCAATCATGCCTAGAGATTATCAACCTTTATATGATATTTATGAATACTAGGTAAATATAGATATTCCATACAAACTTCACTTTCTGAAATTTAAATTTTTACAAAAAATAAAATTTTTACCAATTTTTCAAAATAAAAATTGAATACAAATTAAAAAAATGCAAAAAATAAAATTGAGAAATTTTGAAAGGTGGTAAAAAGAATGAAAGTAAAAGATTGTATGTGTACAGAAGTTTGCTGTGTTAAACCAGAAACAAAAATAAATGAAGTAGCAAAATTAATGTGTCAAAATCACATTGGTTCAATACCTGTTTGTGATAATAATAGTTGTTTATGTGGTATAGTTACAGATAGAGATATTATCTTAAGAAGTATTGCTTGTGATAAAGATGTAAAATCAACACCTGTTAGTGATATTATGACAACAAATGTATGTACTTGTGAAGAAAATGAAGATATGACAAATGCAGAAAGTAAAATGGGAACAAACAAAGTAAGAAGATTACCTGTTTGTGATAATAATAAAAAAGTAATTGGTATATTAACATTGGGTGATATTGCACAAAATAGAGCAAAATTGGATGATAGAGAAATTTGTATTACTTTTGAAGATGTTTGTGATTGTGGAACAAATAAAAATGCTGAATAATATAAATAAATAATTTTAAGACTAATGGATATGTTATATTTTTTATATATTATATAGCTACATTGTAGAATAAAATGTATAAAAACATAACATATCTATTAGTCTTATTTAAGTATATAAATTTGTTAGATACATATAATAAGAAGAAGGAGGGAAGAGATGATTATAAACATATCATATTGGACAAGAGTAATAAAAAATATCATATATGTTATACTATTAATAATAGGATTATATTTAACATTGAAATTATCTATCTTTTATATGCCTTTTTTAATAGCATTTATTATTTCATTAATCATAGAACCCCTTATAAAATATATTATGAAAAAATCAAAATTAACTAGAAGGACCAGTGCTATTATTATTTTCATTATTGTATCTGCTGTTATTTTAGGAATATTAGGTTGGATTATTGTTACATTATTTTCAGAATCTTCTAGTTTATTACAAGGATTAAATGATTATGTTGATAAAGCTTCTGACAAATTACAAGAATTTATTCAACAATTTAATTTTGATAAAATAAAATTATCAAATGAAATATTAACTATTGTTCAAGAATCAAGTGGAGATTTCTTACAAACTATATCTAATTGGTTAAGAAATTCTTTAAATGGTTTAATTAACATTGTTACAAAAATACCTGAAATAGCTATATGTGTTGGTATTACAATTTTAGCTCTATATTTTATTTGTGTTGATAAGATATATATATTAGACCAAATAGAATATCATTTACCTAAAATATGGGTAAAAAAATTAAGTACACATTTAAAAGATTTAATACAAACATTAGGAGGTTACTTAAAAGCAGAGGTAACACTAGTTTTAGTATCTTTTGTAATTTCTTTAATAGGGCTATATTTATTATTCTTTTTAAAATTTAATATTCCATATCCTTTATTAATGGCACTATTTATTGGTTTTGTAGATGCTCTTCCAATTTTAGGCTCAGGAACAGTTATGATACCATGGGCTATTATTTCTGGTCTAAATGGTGATTTATCCTTAGGAATTGCTATTGTAACTTTATTTATTATTATGTCGGTTGTAAGACAATTTTTAGAGCCTAAATTGGTTAGTAAGAATATTGGTGTTCATCCTATATTTACATTGATTGCTATGTATACAGGTTTTAAAATAACAGGTGTTATTGGATTATTATTAGGACCAATTGCATTAATTATTATAAAAAATATATTTGCTAATTTAATTGATAAAGGAGTATTTAAAACAATTTTTATTAAAAAATAAGTTAGAACTTTAATAAGCTCTAACTTTTTTATATAATAATTCCACAAAAAATTGCCTTTTATTCCCACTCAATTGTTGCAGGTGGTTTTGAAGTAATATCATAAACCACTCTATTAACATGTTTTACTTCATTAACAATTCTTGAAGAAACTTTTTCTAATATTTCATAAGGTATTTTACTCCAAACACCAGTCATAAAATCAGTTGTTTCTACTGCACGTAAAGCAATTGTATAATCATAAGTTCTTTCATCACCCATAACACCAACAGATTTTAAATTAGTTAATACAGCAAAATATTGATTAATAGATTTATGAAGTTCAGCATTTGCAATTTCCTCTCTAAAAATACTATCTGCTTCTTTTAAAATATCTAATTTATCTTCTGTAATATCACCAATTACTCTAATAGCTAGTCCAGGCCCAGGGAATGGTTGTCTAAAAACTAAATTTTCTGGTATTCCTAATTCTAATCCTGTTTTTCTAACTTCATCTTTAAATAAATCTCTTAAAGGCTCTACAATTTCTTTAAAATCTACATAGTCTGGAAGACCACCAACATTATGATGACTTTTAATAACAGAACTTTTTCCTAAACCACTTTCAATTACATCAGGATAAATAGTACCTTGTACTAAGAAATCTACTGTTCCAATCTTTTTGGCTTCTTCTTCAAAAACTCTAATAAATTCTTCTCCAATAATCTTTCTTTTTGTTTCTGGGTCTGTAATACCAGCAAGTTTGGCTAAAAATCTATCTTTAGCATTAACTCTTATTAAATTAATATCAAATTGATTTCTAAAAATCTCTTCAACTTCGTCTCCTTCATTTTTTCTAAGCAAACCATGGTCAACAAAGATACAAGTTAAATTTTTCCCAATAGCTTTACTAAGTAAAACTGATGCAACAGAAGAGTCAACACCACCTGATAAAGCACATAAAGCTTTTTTATCTCCAATTTTTTCTTTTAAAGTTTTAATACTTTCTTCAACAAATGAAGCAATTTGCCAGTCAGCAGAACAACCACAAATATGAAATAAGAAATTCTTAATGACTTGTGTTCCATTAACAGATAAATTTACTTCTGGGTGAAATTGAATTCCATATAATTTTTTCTCTGTATTTTCCATTGCAGAATTTGGACAATGAGATGTTTTACCAATATTTTTAAAACCATTTGGCACTTCAGATACAAAATCGGTATGGCTCATCAAAAAATCATTTGTTGTTTCAAATCCTTGAAATAGGGGAGAAGTATTATCAATATTTACCTTAGTTGTTCCATATTCTCTTGTATTTGCTTTTGACACTTTTCCACCTAATGTGTATGTCATTAATTGCATACCATAGCAAATTCCTAAAATAGGAATATTTAAATCGAAAATTCCTTCTGCACATTTAGGAGAATCTTCGCCATAAACACTTGCAGGTCCTCCTGTAAAAATAATTCCTTTTGGATTTTTTTCTTTAATTTTTTCAACAGAAATATCGTAAGGTACAACCTCTGAATATACATTACATTCTCTAACTCTTCTTGCAATTAATTGATTATATTGTCCACCAAAGTCTAAGATTAAAATTAGTTCTTTTTCTTTCATATTTACCTCCGAATTTAAAATTATGTATATATGATATCATAATTTGTCGATAAAGTAAATAAAAAATCTATTTTTCTATAATATGTCACTTGTAGGAATATAACTATCATCTGGAGGATATACATATTCTTCATTAGGTTTATCAACTGTTTTTATATCTGTTACTTTAATGATTGGCATATCGCCATGATAATTACCTTTTGTAATTTTACCAGTTAATTCAACCCAAGTTTCATTTGAAAAATTTTGAGCTTTTTCATATTCACATAAAAAACCTACAATTACATATTTATGGTCAGAAGAAATAATCATATCTCTTGCTAAAATAAATTGTGTATCTGTTAAATCTAAAACACGATAAATGTATCCAGTAAACTGAATTTTCATATCAATATAATTGTCTACATTTTCATGTACTGTTTTTAAAACATTAGTATAATTTTTTGCAGAAATGATAGAAATATGATTTTGTGGCATACAACTAGAAATATTTCTATTATTTTTAGCACCCACAAATATTCTAATACTAACAAAAATTAAAATAACAATTATTAATAATACAATTCCAGTGAAAAAATATTTGAAAATTTTACTACCATTAACTTTAAAATTATATATAAACATAACAAATCCTTCTTTCTTCAACAAATCTATTTAAATATATGTACAAGAAAAACTATTATGATAATAATTATATCTTATAACTTTATTTCAAATAAATACATTTAAACTACTTGATAAAAATAGATTTTAGTGATATATTAGCAAAGAAAATAAAGTACATAGGAAACGTACACCTGATTTATAGGAGAAATCTAAAAAAATTTCATATAGTTTCCTATATGACAAAAAATAAACTTGGGAGGACCGATTAACAATGGGATTATTTAAAACATATAGTGAAAAAGAAGTAAAAAGAGTAAAGCCACTAGTTGATAAAATTAATGCATTTGCAGAAGAAATGGAAAAATTGAGTGATAATGAATTAAGAGAAAAAACAAATTATTTTAAAAAACAATTAGCAGATGGAAAAACTTTAGACGATATATTACCAGAAGCTTATGCTGTTGTTAGAGAAGCTTCAAAAAGAGTTTTAGGAATGAGACATTTTGATGTCCAATTAATAGGTGGTATCATTTTACATCAAGGTAGAATCGCAGAAATGAAAACTGGTGAAGGAAAAACATTAGTTGCTACATTACCAGTATATTTAAATGCTCTTGAAGGAAAAGGAGTTCATGTAATTACAGTAAATGATTACTTAGCAAAAAGAGATAGTGAATGGATGGGAAAACTATACAAATTTTTAGGATTATCTGTAGGATTAGTTATTGCTGGTATGGAGCCTAAAGAAAAACAAAAAGCATATAATGCTGATGTAACATATGGTACAAATAATGAATTTGGATTTGATTATTTAAGAGATAATATGGTTATTTATAAAGACCAATTAGTGCAAAGAGGGTTACATTATGCAATTGTTGATGAGATAGATAGTATTTTAATTGATGAAGCTAGAACACCACTTATTATTTCTGGTAGAGCAAATCAATCATCTGATTTATATAAAAAAGCAGATAATTTTGTTAAAAGATTAACACCAAAAGTAATTATAGAAGAAGATATAAAAGATTATGAACAAAATGAAGATAATGAAAAGTATGACTATATTGTAGATTTAAAAGCAAAATCTGCATCACTTACACAAAAAGGTATTAAAAAAGCAGAAGAAACCTTTGGACTAAAAAACTTTAATGATTTAGACAACTCAACATTAGTACATCATGTTAATCAAGCTTTAAGAGCACATGGTGTTATGAAAAAAGATATTGACTATATAGTAAAAGATGGTGAAGTGTTAATTGTAGATGAATTTACAGGTCGTATTATGTATGGAAGAAGATATAATAATGGATTACATCAAGCAATTGAAGCAAAAGAAAATGTAAAAATTGCAGATGAATCTAAAACATTAGCAACAATTACATTCCAAAACTATTTTAGAATGTATGACAAATTATCTGGTATGACAGGTACAGCAATGACAGAAGAAGCAGAATTTGAAGAAATATATAATTTAGACGTTATTGAAATTCCGACAAATAAACCAATGATTCGTAAAGATGAAAATGATGTAATTTATAAAAATGAAAATGCAAAATTTAGAGCAATTGTAAGAAGTATAAAAGAGAGTTATGAAAAAGGTCAACCAGTTCTAGTAGGTACAGTTTCTATTGAAAAATCTGAAAAATTAAGTAAGCTATTAAAACAAGAAGGTATTAAACATGAAGTATTAAATGCAAAATACCATGAAAAGGAAGCAGAAATTGTTGCACAAGCTGGTAAATTTGGAGCAGTAACTATTGCAACAAATATGGCAGGACGTGGTACAGATATTATTTTAGGTGGAAATAGTGAATTTTTAGCTAAGGAAGAAATGAGAAGAAAGAAAATATCTCATGAACTAATTGAAGAAGCAAACACCTATTATGAAACAGATAATGAAGATATTTTGAATGCTAGAAAAGAATTTAAAAATTTAGTAGATAAATATGAAGAAAAAATAAAAGAAGAAAAAGAAAAAGTTATTAATGCTGGTGGATTAAAAATTATTGGAACAGAAAGACATGAATCAAGAAGAATTGACAATCAGCTAAGAGGACGTTCAGGACGTCAAGGAGATATAGGTGAATCTAAATTCTATATAGCTTTAGATGATGATTTAATGAAAATCTTTGGAGGAGACGTAATTACAAAAGTATATAATTCATTGGGTGCAGATGAAAATATGCCAATTGATTCTAGAATTATATCTAAAGCAGTTGAGAATGCCCAAAAGAAAGTAGAAGGAAGAAACTTTACTATTCGTAAAAATGTATTAAAATATGATGATGTAATGAATGCACAAAGAGAAATTATTTATGCACAAAGACGTGAAGTATTAAATGGCGAAAATATTCATGATAATATTATGGATATGATAAATGCTGTTGCTGATGCTACTGTTGAAATGTATTTAGAGCCAGAAAATAATGAAGTAAATGTAGAATCATTAAATCAAGATATTCAAAATACATATGGAATTGATATGTTAACATATATTAAAGAACATGTTTCTGAACATGAAAGTATTTCAGAAGAATTAATAAAACAAGCAAATGAAAAATATGTTGAAAAAGAAACAGAAATTGGTTCAGAAGAAATGAGAGAACTTGAAAGAGTTGTTATGCTTAAAGTTGTTGATGAAAAATGGATGAATCATATAGATAGTATGGATGAATTAAAAAATGGTATTGGACTTCGTGCTTATGGTCAACAAGACCCTGTTGTAAAATACAGAATTGAAGGTATGGATATGTTTGACGAAATGGTTTCAGATATTAAAGTAGATGTAACTAAGATTTTGATGAATATTCGTCAACAAGGTGAGACTAAAAGACAAGAAACTGTTAAAATCACAGGAGCAGCTTTAGAGGCTATTCATAGTGTTGATGGTGGTTCAAAGATAGGAACAGATGTTGATAGAACTATTAAAAATGATGGACCAAAAGTTGGTAGAAATGACCCTTGCCCTTGTGGAAGTGGTAAGAAATACAAAAACTGTTGTGGAAGAAATCAGTAGTATCAATACTTACAGAGATTAGATAAGTAGACATAAATATGAAAACATACCAAATTGTTTGCAAAATGTTTTCATAGTTTTAAATAAAATCTCTGAAACACTTGAAAAATAAGGATAATTAACTATGCAAACAAAATGAATACAAATTATAAAAATGTTATCATTCGTGATAGCATTTTTTGTTTACATTCGAAAAATGAAAGGAGAAATAAAAAATGTCGAATGTAACAATTCAAAAGAGAGGAAATTTCTATCAATATAAATTTGAAATTGCAAAAGTTGATGGAAAAAGAAAATTTTTAAGCAAATCAGGATTTAAAACAAAATCAGAAGCAGAGAAAGAAGGAGTAATTGCATACAATGATTATTTAAACACAGGCAATTCATTTTCAGCAAGTGATATGAGTTATTCAGACTTTTTAGATTATTGGCTTGAAAATTATTGTTATATCAATTTAAAATATCATACCATAGAAGGATATAGCAATATTATAAAAAATCATATAAAGCCAAATATAGGCTATTTTCGACTATCTCAAATCACAAGAGCAACACTTCAAGAATTTATTAATAAAATTTATATTAATAAATCATTTAGTAAGAATTTTCTAAATAATATTAAAAAAGTAATAAAAGGTTCTTTTATATATGCATATGAAACAGATTTTATAAAAATAAATCCAGCGATTGGCTTGAAATTACCTAAATATGATATTCCACCAAAGGATCCAGCACATATCTTTACGAATGAAGAAATCAATTTAATATTAGATAGATTTAAAAATAATCATTGTGTTTATTATGCTTTTTTAACAGCATATTGCACAGGATTAAGAGTAGCTGAAGTATTTGCTTTAACTTGGGATGATATAGATTTCTACAATAAAACAATTAGTGTAAATAAAAACATACTAAAGAAAAATCAAGCAGGAGGAACAAAGCAAAGACATATAAGTGGCAATTCAACTACAGTATGGTATTTTGGAACATGTAAAACTGAAACAAGTTATAGAACAATACCTATAGGAGATACTCTTATCAATGCACTAAAAGAATATAAACAAGAGCAAGAAGAACATAGAAAAAACTATAGAGATACATATATGAAGCATTATAAAAAAACAGTTATAAATCCTTATAATAACAAACAAGAAATTAAAATTATAAATGCACATGCAGAAATAGATGTAGCTTTACCAGAAGTTAAATTGGTGTTTCTAAAAAATAATGGTGTTTTTGAAGGTACTGACTCGTGTAAATATCCATTTAAGGTAATTCATTATGAATTAGGTATTCCTTGTAGATTTCACGATTTTAGAGATACACACGCAACAAGACTTATTGAATCAGGAGCAGATATAAAAGCAGTTTCAAAAAGGCTAGGACATCGAAATATTGATACTACTTATAATATATATGTGAGAGTAACAGAAAAGATGGAAAGTGAGACAGCAAGTAAATTTGAGAAGATTTGTAAATTTCTGTAAAAACAATTGACAAACCATAAAAATGGTGGTATAAAATAAATGTATTCGTTAGTAATATAACTGAAAAATTAAATATAGATATTTCCCTGTTGTAGGTTGAGCCACTATGTAACTTAATGATAAAATAGTGGTTGATTAGAAATAATCCAAAAAGTACTTCGCAAGAAAATACTTTCCCTACTAATCGGAAGCCAGAAATGATATGAGGCCCTTTTAAGTTTCGTAGGCCTATGTTGGTTTTTATAGAATAATGTAATTTTCTCCAACAAATAGATAGATGTAATAAGAAGTCGTAAGTGCTACAGAATATCATATTTAATTTGCAGTAGACAAAATATTTTTTGATATGTCCAAAATGTATATTTAATGGACTTATTAAAATATGCCTTATATAAGAAATTTTGTTAACTGTAAATTAAATTGATATTCTAATATCTCTTATGACTTTTCTGTTTTTTATAGAAAAGTCAAGAAAAATTTTTATGCAAGTAAGCACAAGAATTTTTCAGTAAGAGAAACGGAACTTCTGTATCATTTAATGGCTTATATAGGGATTTATTTTAATGTATAAAGTTGATATAAGGTTTTGTTTGAATCAAAAAAGCGAAGCCTTTTTTTGATGTAATGCTACTTGCTAGAAAGGAGGAAAACTTGGAAGATTTAAAAATTATTAATGCAGACAATTTACTATATACATCTTTAGGTGAAACAGAATTTATAATCGAAGAAATATTACCTATAGGACTTCATATATTTTGTGGAGCACCTAAAGTAGGTAAAAGTTGGTTAATGCTTGATTTATGTATTAAAGTTTCAAAAGGCGAAGAATTATGGAATTTAAAAACTAATCAATGTGATGTTTTGTATTTAGCGTTAGAGGATACCCATCAAAGATTGCAAAAAAGATTATTTAGATTAACTGATGAAATAGGTTCTAATTTTCATATAGCAATAGAGTCAAACAAAATTACAAATGGATTAGTAATGCAATTAGAACAAGCATTAAAGCAATATTCAAATATAAGATTAGTTGTTATAGACACTTTACAAAAAATAAGAAAGCAAAGTAATGATATTAATTATTCAGCAGATTATGGGGAAATTTCATTATTAAAAGCATTTGCTGATAAGAATAAAATTGCGATTATATTAGTACACCATTTGAGAAAACAAGATGATAGTGATGTATTTAATAAAATTTCTGTAACAACAGGAATAATGGGAAGTAGTGATACAACATTTATACTAGAAAAGAAATCAAGAGATGATTCAGTTGCAACATTATTTGTTACAGGTAGAGATGTTGAATATCAAACTTTTACATTAAGATTTGAAGAATGCAGTTGGAATTTACTAGAAAGGTCTTTTCAAAAAGAACTAGAAATGAAAAATGCTCCAGAGATAATCTATAAAGTTATATCTTTTATCAATAATAATGGAAAATGGCAAGGAAGTGCAACAGAATTATTAAATGCATTAGAAGAAAAAGATATAATACCACAATATCTTACAAAAGTATTAAACGAATATAGCAAAACAATTTTATCAGATAATAAAATTAGTTTTGCAACATCAAGGACAAGCAATAGTCGTTTAGTTGCTTTAGAAAAAGATATTGAAAAAGCTACAGAGAAAATTGCTGAAACTGTCATTATCAGAAATGATAATGACAACAATGACGATGATGACAGTAAAAGTACGCACCATCAAAATCGTCATTGAAGGAAGTCCAGAGGGAAAATCTGGCACACCAACTTTTGTAAAAAGTGTAGTGTGTTAGACTACAAAGTAAAAAGAAATGCAAAGTAAATTGATACAGCTA
>CANAUI010000010.1 GCA_947364715.1 uncultured Clostridium sp. | reverse complement strand
CCTGTTTTTATATAATCTCTCCCGAGTCTTGATAAGTCTTTTGTAATAACCATATTAATTTTTTTATTTTCTATATCTTGTATCATTCGATTAAAATCTGGTCTATCAAAAGTTGTTCCGTGATATGCCATCATCTTTGTACTCATCTACAAAAATAAGCTGATTTTCTTTTATATATCTTTGCAAGATATCTCTTTGATTCGAAATACTGTCACTTTCTAACTTATCTCCATCTTCACGAGATAAACGTATATATATTCCTACTTTAAATGCTTTATTTATTATAATTTGATTGCTAAAATTCAATTTATTTCATCATCCTCTTTTCTATATTTTAGCAATCACCTGCTAAAATGGATTATATAGCTATTAATTTAAATCTTCAAGGCTCTTTATCACTTTTAATCGTATCTTTTAAATATGTAATAAAACTCTTTTGTATTTGTATATTTATATCTTTTTTGTTATTGTTAAATATATAAATAACCTGTTCTTTTTTCTCTTTATCATTTTCATTCATTGTTTATTCACCTTCGTAAATTTTATTAAAATTAAATTTGAAAAATGACTAATCTTTAGCTTTAATTTACGACTAACTTAACATATGATTTTTGTATTTGATTAAAATGGGTATATAAAAAGAAAAAAGGGTACAAAAAAAGAAGATATTTATTTATACCTTCTCTATAAATTATCCTTTAGTATTTTATTTTTGCAAAACATATACTAACCATTTGTTGTTATTTTCTCCACCTTCTTTATGAAAAGCATGAATTTTATACCCAATACTAGAGATAATCTCATTTAATTCTTGTTCACTAAAATATTTATAATAACGTTCTGCTTCCATATGATACTCATTAGGAAAGTCTACCCATTCTTCCTCAACATCTCTAGTTTCACGATTTATTGCATTAAAAATAAACAGTCCATCTTTTTCAAGTATATCATATACTTTTTTTAAAACTTTTAATGCATCATTTTTAGTAAAATGAACAAAAACTCTCCAACAAAAAATAGCAGAATATTTTTCATCAAATTCATTTTCTAATATATTAAATTTAATTGCCTTTAACCCTTTAGATTTTATTGAATTAATAAAATCTTCTGCTACATCACTTGCTATTATTTCATATCCTAATTTTTCAATATATTTTGCATTTGCACCATCAGCAGAACCAATTTCAAAAATTTTTGCACATTTAGGCAATGTTTCAAGATTTGTTTTAATAAATTTTTCTAATTGTTCACGTTTTTGTTTTGCTTTTTCTGGATTTAAGTTATCATGTTCAATGCTAGTTTTTAAATATGTCTTAGCTTTCTTATTATATACTTCAAGTGTTTTTTTATTTTCTATACTAATATTTTATCCTCCTTCACAGTAGAATGTTTATATTGATATTATATTATAAAATTTATATATCCACAATAGCAATTTTTTTATAAAAAAATTGCTACCGAATATTGAGGATCATTTTTAATGCCCAATATTCGCCAGCTTGGTGTTTTGACACCGTTTTTGCTGTTTAGGAAGATTTCCTAAAACCTATTTTGCTCTCCGAGAGATTAGTTTTTGTATCAATTTTTGAAAAAATTAATTGCTTTTTACTACATAATTTATTCAAATTTTAATTACAATTCTAATAAATTTTTATAATTTTTAGGAAAACCCATTTTATATAAAACTTTATTTATTTTTAATGATAAAAGGTTACTTTCTAATTCTTTTATGGTCTCTATTATCCTATTATAAAATTCATTAAATTGTTCTTTTTCTAACAATACTTTTAATATAATTACGATTGAAAATAAGTCTCTTGTTGCATATACAGTTTTACCATCATTTTTTATTAAGTTTAGCTTTATATGATAGGAAGTAGTATTAATTCTCTGTTTTAAGATAACATCATATAACTTTTCATCATGAGCACATATATTTCGTATATTACCCAAATTTATTAGATATACTTTTAATATTTTACTCTTTATATTAAATTTTCTACTTATATTATTTTGTTCTTTTTGTTTCATAAAGCTATAGAATTTTGAAATTTTTCCAAAGGATAATATTCTTATCAATACCCATAAAGGTATATATTTATAAGTATCTAAATAATGTCTAATCATCTTATTAGAATTTTTATATTGGTGTGATATTTCAAGATTAATATCATTCAAAAACTTATCAATTAATTCTTTGTTTTTGCTTATGTTATTAAAATTTTTTGGAATTAAATAATCTTTATGTCCATAATTTTTTGAAAATTCATAAGCTATGTAAGTATCAATTTTTCTTTCGATTAACAAAATGTATTCTAAAAATATAATTCTTATTTTTCTATCAAATTCATATAAACTATAAATTTCTTCTAAAGTTGTCCCATTACTAAACTTTTCTAATGTACTTTTTCTGTTTAAAAACAAATCTTTGTAACCATTTATCAAATAGTAATAGTTGTTGTTTAATAATATTGCTTTTGCAGTTTCTTCATTTTCTATATGTAAATTTCTATTTTGTAATAATTCTATTTGTTCTTCTATTGTTTTAAATTCTTTTTCCAATATTTACCTCCTATATGATAAGAAAAGACCTCGGACCCGTAGGCTACCCGAGGTACAATCCATTCCGAGTCCAGTCCCGTAGGTTGCTGAACTACTGATCTACTATAGATAGTATAACATTTAAATCTTGATTTTGTCAAGCAAAATGTTAAATTTATCTATTAGTATTATTATATTTTTATTTATAAAATTTATACTAAATTTCTAAATCATTATCATTTTCTATTTGTCTTTCTTTTACCTTTTCTCGAACACAATCTTGAATAGATGCTAACAATAAAGTGATTTCTGTTTCAACTCTTTCCAAATCTTCACTTCTTACTTTTCCAGTTTCAATATCACTAAATCTTTTAACTGCTTCTAATGATAATTGTTTTGAATCATATTTGTTCATATCTTCTATAAATTTTTTATATTTTGGTTGTTTTACAAGTTCTGATAAATATAATTTTTCAGCTTCTAAAAATGTATCTCTTAAAAAAGCAATCTTTCCATTCATATTATTTCCTTTTAAATTATCTAACATATGTTCCTCCTTATTCTTAAAAACTATATTTATTATAACATATTTTATAATTTTTGTACATCAAATTTTCACAGGTGATTGCTTATTTTTTATTTTGTTGGTAACTTTTACTATACCAAATGAGAAGCATTACTATCTACACTTAATCCTAATAATTCTGTATTTAAATTTTTAAAATATGTATGTGCTCTTGTAAAAGCTATCATTTCTGTAGTACATACGGGAGTAAAGTCACCTGGATGAGAAAATAAAATTAACCATTTACCGTGTATAATCATTTAATGATACTTTTCCCATTGTTGTATTAGCTTCGAATTCTGGTGCTCGTTGTCCTATCTTAACATTTCCATTCATCATTAATTCATAATCCATAAAATATAGTCTCCTTTCATTTTTATATATTTTATGGATTACTTTCTGGTTTGGTTACTTTTATTTTCTCATTATACTATTAAAATATATTAGCATAGTTTAAATCTCTATTTGTTCTCTCTTATTTGTATACTTACTTTTCCATTATTAGCTTCTATTTTAGCATAACCTCCAATTGGGAATGTACAAATTGGTGTTGTATGTCCAAAATCAACATTAGCTATTACAGGAATATTTTTTAATTCCACCTTATTTTTAATTAATTTTATCCATTTTTCATCTGTCATTTCACAATTCTTTTCTGCTCTTCCAAATACAATTGCTTTTACAGTTTTTAATGTGTGTAATAAAGATTGTAAATTTCTATCAAATTCCTTTAAAAAAGCATTTCCTGCCATTCCATCATCTTCTAAAAATAAGATTTTATTTTCAATATTTGGCATATATTCTGTACCTTGTAATAGATTTAATGTACATAAATTACCACCTATAATTTCTCCTTCTGCTTTTCCTTCATTAATTGTTAAAAAACCTTTATTTTTTATAAATTCTCTATTTTCTTGGTCAATAAACCATGCATCATTACTCCATTCTTTAGATGGTAATATATCAATTTCTTTATTTGTTTCTATAAGCATTTTTTTAAAATATTCTAAAGTATATTCAAGTCCTTTTTCCATACCAAAACTTGAGTAATGTGGTCCATAATATGTTATTAATCCTGTTTTAGAATAAATAGAATTTAATAAAGCAGTTATGTCTGAAAATCCACATAAAATTTTAGGATTTTCCTTTATTACTTCATAATTTATATATGATAATAATTGATTAGAATTGTATCCACCAATGACAGTTAATATGGCTTTTACATTTTTGTCTTTAAAAGCATCTTCTAAATCTTTTACTCTATTTTCTATTTTTGCACAATCATAGTCATCATCAGATTCCATTACATTCTTTGCAAATGTGACATTAAATCCTTCTTGTTCTAATCGTTTTGTTGCTAGTTCTATACAATCCTTTCCTAAGATTTTCATACTTCTAGAAGGTGCAATTATTCGAATTTCATCACCTTTTTTTAATTTTTCTGCTACTATTGTTGTGTTCATAAAAAATTTCATCCCTTTCTTGTTTCGCTCAAAGGCACATATAGTTATGAAAGTTTTTAAATTTCTTTCAAACTAACTCGTCCTTTTTATACAATACAATTTGTTAATTTTCAAATTTGTATTTTTTTCTAATAATAATTATTATAATATGTTTTTTATATTTTATCTACCTTTTCTTAATTATTTTATCACATGTATAAATACTTTTTTTTAACATATACTATAATTACATTTAATTCTATTTAAATGTAATTATTTCGTTTTGATACGTTTTAAGACCTCTTTTACAAGAGGTCTTATCTAATATCCACACTGGAGATAATTATAACTTTAAACTGGTTTCATAGTTTTACAATTTCTTTAATCTCAAACTATTTAATGTAACTGTTACACTACTAATAGTCATACTAAAACCTGCAAACATAGGATTCATAGTTATGCCTAATGGAATTAATATACCTGTTGCAATTGGTATCATACAAATATTATAAAAAAATGCCCAAAATAAATTTTGTTTAATAATATGCATAGTTTTTTTACTAATTTGCATTAAGTCAATAATTTTATCTAAATTATCTTTCATTAAAACAACATCACTACTATCCATTGCTATATCTGTACCACTTCCTACAGAAACACCAATATCTGCTTTTACTAGACTAATACTATCATTAATACCATCTCCACACATCATAACTAATCCATTTTCTTTAAATTTTGCAATTTCTTCTGCTTTTTGTTTTGGAACAACATCTGCAATTACTTTTTCTATACCAATTTTTTCTCCAATTGTTTCTGCTGTTTTTTTATTATCTCCTGTTAGCATAACAGTAAATATTTTTTGTTTTTTTAGATTGTCAATCACTTTTTTAGCATTTTCTTTTACAATATCTTTTACACCAATTAAAGCAATCAATGTATGTTCTTTTGCCACAAATAAAATACTATTTCCATCATTTTCTAATTTATCATCATCATTTACTTCATTTTCTTTTATAATATTGGTGATATCGATATTGTTTTCTGTCATTAATTTTTTATTACCAATAAGATAATCTACTCCATTATATTTTGCTTGTATTCCATATCCTAAAATGTTCTTAAAATCTGTAACCTTTTTAGATTCCATAAGTATATTTCTTTCTTCTGCATATTTTACAATTCCTCTTGCAATTGGGTGGTCAGAATAATTTTCTATATTGGCTATTACTTCTATTATTTCATTTTCTTTTAAATTAGAATAATTAAATATTTGAGATATACTCAAATGTCCTTTTGTTAATGTACCTGTTTTGTCAAATACTATTGTTTTTACTTTATAAGCATTTTCTAAACTTTCACTTGATTTTACTAATATTCCTTGCCTACTAGCTAATCCTGAAGACATTACAATAGCAAGTGGTGTTGCTAATCCCAAACTACAAGGACAAGCTACAACTAATACAGTAATAAATATATTAATTATAAATCCAATATCTTTTCCTAATATTGCCCATACTATACTTGCCAAAATTGCAATCAATATAATACCAGGAACAAAATATCCACTAATAGTATCTGCAATTTTTGCAATTTTTGATTTAGTATTAGTTGCTTCTACAACCATTCTGACAATTTCAGATACAGTTGATTCTTTTCCTATTTTTTCTGCTTTATATTTTATTACTCCATCATAATTTATACTTCCAGCAATTACTTTATCTCCTACTTCTTTCTTTATTGTTATACTTTCTCCTGTAATAAAAGATTCATCAATATGTGTGATACCTTCTATAATTTCACCATCTACTGCAAGTTTTTCTCCTGGTTTGCAAATTACTATATCACCTTTTTTTATTTCATCTAAGGTAACCTTTATTTGTTTTCCATCTTTTTCTATAACTGCTAAATCTGGTGTAATCATCATTAAATCTTGTATTGCTTCTTTGGTTTTGTCTTTGTTTTTTCCTTCTACATATTTTCCTATTTTTATAAAAAAGATAATAATTACAATAGATTCATAATATAAATGATGAACTACTCCTTCATTTCCTATAAAAATTTGATAAGTATTATACATACTAAACAACAAACTGCTAATAACACCTAATCCGACTAATGTATCCATATTTGGTGTTTTATGTATAAGATTTTTATATCCATTTTTTATAATATCTTTTCCTAAAAATATAGCAATCATGGACAAAATAAATTGTACCATTGAAAAATAAATTGGATTATGATGCATATTTAAAATGTATAAACTTGGTAATCCTATCATTTGTCCCATAGATATATATAGAATTATAATAGCTAATATAGTTAAAGTAATTAGTTTATACTTTTCATTTGATATTTTCTTTTTTTCCTTTTTTAATTTATCAATTCCTAAACTTTTAAATCCAGTATTTTCTATAAATTTTTCTATTTGTGGAATATTTAATAATTTTTCATCATATTCAATACTAGCATTATTCATGACTAGGTTGACAGACGCTTGTTTAATACCTTCTTGTTTATTTAAATATTTTTCTAATCCATTAGAACAACCACTACAAGTCATTCCATCTATTTTTAATAGAACTTTTTTCAAATCAAACCTCCTGACAACAAAAAATAGTACTTCTATAAAGCACTACTTTCATGTTTTATTATGCATCTTTATTTTCTTTTTTTGCAATTACTTCTTTTCCATCATAATATCCACAGTTTTTACATACTCTATGTGGCATTACTGGTTCATGACAATGTGAACAAGTTGTATATGCTGGTTGTTCTTTTTTCCATGTTGCTCTTTTTGAATGTGTTCTTGCTTTAGACCATCTTCTTTTTGGTTGTGCCATCTAAATCCCTCCTTGCTTAAGATATATGTATATATCTATTGTATATTTATCAATATTTTAATTACTATAAAATTATACAAGTATTTTCATTCTTTGTCAACTGTTGCCACAATATTTTTTATACAATTCTTGTACATTTTTCTTTGTTAATACCTTGTAAATCCCTTCTATACTAATTTGTGTAAAAAAATCTGTTAACATATCTTTTAATTTTTCATTAATTAATAATTTTTCTTTTTCTTTTTCCCAATAAGTTATAGGATACTCTTTATTCCATTTTTTTCCTTGATAAATAATTCCTGCTGACAATTTATCACATATCATTTCTGCTACATATATGTAAGGTATAATAGGTGTTTGTTGTGGTGCATTTATATCTACCCAATATTCAGTATGATGTTTATTTCTTCCTTTGTGGTGTAGCCATGCCTCAGAATAGCCTTTGTCTTGTCTGGTACTTACAATTGGTGAGCAATTTCCTTCATAATATTGGACACTTTCTAAAAATTCTGTTGGAGAATATTTAGATAAATCATGTACAAATCCTCTCCAAAACAATCCCAGTCTACAACATAATTTAAATACCAACCATCTATGTTTAGTAATTAATATAAAATGTTTTACTATATTTTTTAATTTTAATTTTCTTTTCATTTCTTTCACCATATTTAGTCTACTATATATTTTTTTTAAAATCAATAAATTTTATTTGTTTTTTTGCATATGATAAATTAATAGGTTACAATTCACAGTAACAAGCTATGGTAATAATGTTTCTTGATTGTGAATTATAACATTGATAGGAGGTATAAAATACATGTGTGGTTTTACTGGATTTGTAAATGTAAAAGAAAAATTAAAAGAAAATTCTAAAACAATTTTGGAAAGTATGAATAGCACATTATCAACTCAAAAATTTAATGAGAATGATTATTTTATTTCAGATAATGCCTATTTAGCACATAAGAAATTAATTACTATTAAACCTGATGATAAAAGACATCAAATGATAGAAAATAGCTATTATGGAGATTACATTCTTTGTTATCATGGGCAAATCTATAATACAAAAGAAATTAGAGATATCTTAATACAAAATAATTTTACATTTGAAGGTGACACTGATGCAGAAGTTATATTAAAAGGATATATCCATTTTAAAGAAGACATTGTTAATTATTTAAATGGTGCTTTTGCTTTTGTTATTTGGAACACAAAAGATAATGAATTATTTATGGCAAGAGATCACTTTGGTATTAAACCATTGTTTTATTCTTTATTTAATAATACTCTAATATTTGCTACAGAAATAAAAACAATTTTTAAATATCCAGGAGTAGAAAAGATTTTAGATAGTCAAGGGATATCTGAATTATTAGGTATTGGTCCTAGTCATACACCTGGTACAACTGTTTTCAAAAATATCTATGAATTGAAACCTGCTCATTTTGCTATATTTAATAAATATGGTTTAAAAATCAATAGATATTGGAAGTTACATTCAGAAAAACATACAGATAATTTAGTGCAAACTTGTAATAAAGTACACTATTTATTAAAAGACTCTATTGAACGACAATTAATTTCAGATGTACCTTTATGTACATTTCTATCTGGTGGTTTAGATTCTAGTATTATTACAAAATTTGCTTCTGATTTTCATGAAAAAGAGAAATTACCTCTTTTGGATACTTATTCTATTGATTATATAGATAATGATAAAAATTTTGTTAAAAGTGATTTTCAACCAAATTCAGATAATTATTATATCAATTTAATGTGTGAGAATTTGCATACAAAACATCATAATATTATAATTGATACTCCAGAACTTGCTTCTCATTTATATGATAGCATGATTGCAAGAGATATGCCTGGTATGGCTGATATTGATTCTTCTTTATTATTATTTTGTAAGAATGTAAAAACAGAAAAAAATGTTGCTTTAACAGGTGAATGTGCTGATGAAATCTTTGGAGGCTATCCTTGGTTTTTTAGAGAAGATGCTTTAAATAGTGGTACTTTCCCATGGTCAATTGCTATTGACGAAAGGCAAACATTATTACATCCTGATTTGAGTAAAAAAATATGTTTAAAGGAGTATATTGATTATAGATATAACGAAAGTTTATCAGAAGTTGAAATATTAGCTACTGATTCTAAAGAAACTGCAGAAAAACGAAAAATTTCTTATCTTACTTTAAATTGGTTTATGCAAACTTTATTAGACCGTTCTGATAGAATGGCTATGTATAATGGTTTTGAAATTCGTGTTCCTTTTTGTGATTATAGATTGGCTGAGTATGTATGGAATATTCCTTGGGAAATGAAAGCTTTAAATGGCAGAGAAAAAGGGTTACTTCGTTATATTTGTAAAGATTTTTTACCTGCTGAAATTATAGATAGAAAAAAATCACCATATCCTAAGACACATAATCCTACATATTTGTCAAAGGTTAAAGATATGTTAACAACTATTATGCAAAATTCAAATGCACCTATTAATGATTTGTTAAATAGAAAATATATTTTGGAAATATTAGATTCTAATGGCTCTAGTTTTACTAGACCTTGGTTTGGACAATTGATGACTGGACCACAGTTAATGGCATACCTTTGTCAGGTGAATATGTGGCTTGAAACATATCAGCCTAAAATTGAGATATAATAAATTACTATTTTATATAAAGTCAATAAATTGAATAATTTTTTGAACATAACAGATTCATAAAAAAATTAAATATCTGTTTTTAACATAAAAGTATGTTTCAATATATAATTCAGCTATTTTAAATTTTCTAAATCTTCTAAAAAACAAGGGATTAAAACAATAAATATTACCGTTTTTTCCCCTTGTTTTTTTAAAATTATTCATTAATATTTCTCTAATACCTCTAATTCTTTTTCTAATTGTTGTATTTGATTTTTAAAATTATGTCTTATCATAGTACAATAATCAGACCCCTCCTTAGTTAATAAATTATAAAATTTTATTGTCTCATTAACTTTTATTTTTGCCATTTCTATTGTACTTTTAACATCTTTATCTACTAGATTTATAATACTCTTAGCATTAATAATACTATATAGCATTCCTTCATATGTTTTTTCCTTTAATTTTAGTCTTTTAGTCTCATTAAGTTTCAACAAGTCTATCATTTTTTGTCCTCTATCATCTAACTTACAAGCTAACAAACCTCTAAATACAATATGCTTTTCAGGATTTTCTTCAGATGGATTAAAATAATCCTCATCCCATAAATCACTTTTATTTCTATTACATATTTGACATGAATAATTTAAATTATTATATTCAAAAGTCAACTCTGGGAATAAACTTCTTGGTCTAAAGTGGTCTATATATGCACTTGATGTAATATTAAGTGAAGCCTCACAATAAGCACAACATCCACTATACATATTACATAAACTCTCCAATAAGTCTATTCTTTGTTTATTAGTTAATTTCCAATCATCTTTATTATATTCTTTAATTATAGTATTTTTTTGTTTCTTTATTAATGTTTGTGGTACTTTATTCCTTTTTACTTTGTGCATTATTACCTCTCAATCCTTTTAAATATTCATTAGTTTTCTCATTTGATATTCCTAATTCTAATAAAGTCACATAATTATTTGATAAGGCTTTACTATTAACTAATTTTTGTTTTAATTCTTCTAGCATTTTTTTCTCTTCTTCACTTAAAGATTCTTTTCTATAAAATAAATCTTTATATAAATCAATATCTTTTTGTATTTCTAAATTTCTAACAGAATTTAAATCAAATATTTCATATAGCAATTCTTCATTTGTAGCACCATAAGTTTCATTTAATATATCTCTTAAAACTATATAATCTCCTTCTTTGCCTAATAACCTAATTTTCTCTTTATTACAGCATGAAACTATATGTGCTGAATGTGTCGCAAAAATATATTGGTTTTCTTTATTAATATTTTTATAAAAGTCAAGAATTTTTTGTTGCCATTCTGGATGTAAACTTGTTTCTGGTTCATCTAATAAAATTATTACATTATTTTGTTTTGTAAATTGTAATAAAGAACCTCCCTTATAAAATATTTGCTTTTCTCCTGAGCTTAATTTATCTAAAGTAATTATTTTCTTTGTTGAATTTAGTTCAAAAATAGGCTCATAAGTATTTACATCTACATCTATAAATTTCTTATCTTCAAAAAAATTATTAAATAACTCTTTTAATTTTAATATCCTATTAGCATTTTGGTTATTTCCATTTGCAATATCATTTAAATCTAATATTTTTTCATTTACTAAGAAAATTTTGAAATCCTTACTTATTTTATTTGAATCTAATTTTAAATCTCTATTTTCTTTTTTTAAAATTGTTGGACTATTTATGTTATATTCTGAAAAAGAAGCTTCTGCTGGTAAATATATCACTTTTTGCATTTTAAAAAATTCATGATTAAAATCTGTTAAATTTTCATTTATTAATAATTCTATTCCATTATTTTCTTGCACAATAATTTTATAGTTTTCATTATTGATTTGTAATTCCAATTTGATTTGTGTTAGATTTAAATTTTCAAAATATTGCTTATTTCCAGATAGTGCATTAAAAATAATCTCAAAAATAGTAGTTTTACCACTACCATTTTCTCCAACAAGTAGATTTATATCATCTTCAAAATTTATATTAAAATTTTTAAAACCTTTAAACTTGTCTATGTATAATGTTTTTATTTTCATACTAGATTTTATTCTCCTCTCTTGTAATATAGCTATATTTTACCATAAAATCAATGTTTGTCAACATATTGACTTATATATTCTCCTTGCATATATTTATTGATTACTTTTTCTTCTAATTCTGTTAACTCTATTTTTTCTCCATTTTGTTTTTTTTCATCTAAAATATCGTCTATATATATTGTTTTCATGTTTTTTTCTCTTAAAACATCATCTTTAAAAATTCCATTACTATACATTCTCCTTATTTGGCCCGCAAAAAAATTAGCTGTATCATAATCTTTATTTTTATATGCTTCTTCCCATCTATTTTGAAAATTCGCTACCATATCTCTAGTTTCATTATTTAAATACTTTTCGGAAAAATTATTTACTATTTTATTTACTTCGTTTTTTGTATTTTCTAATATCATATTTTTTTGATTTTTATTTAATTCGTATTTTCTACTATATTCATTTAAATTTACTTTTATATGATTATTAATACTTTCTTTTAATTTTGTTAAAAGCTCTTTGTTATTAAAATCTGCTAATGTATTTAATTCAAAATAAGCATTAGATATTAAATCAACTTTTTCGCCATATAATTTATCTTCAGCATCTGTTAAATGTAATCTTGATTGTAAGTTCCATTTTTTTTGAATATTTTTATCCATTTTGTCTAATTCATTATTTAATTTTGTTATTAAATACTCATCTATATGCTTTTCTTTATATTTTATTAAATTTTTTAGTGCTATTGATGATATTTTACTACTTAAATATATTTCTTCAGCACTTGATAAATCTAAATTAGCTTCTCTTATATTTGTATCTTTCTCTAATGTATTTTTTAATTCATTAATAAATTTATCAACTTCTTCATCTTTTTTATTTTTTAAATTGTTTTGTATTTCTATATTTACTTCCATATTCCTCCTTACATTTTATATATTAACATAATCTATTTCATTTTTTCAATTATTTTTACAATTTTTTCACATACAATTCTCTAAACGTTCATATTTTGATATGAATGTTTAATTATATCTTAGTAAGTCTATAATCTAATATTGTTTTTATATAAAAAATCATAATGAAAAATTTTTTCATTACACTTTTCAGCCTAAAATTGAGATATAATAAATGATTAAGAGGTCGCAAATTGCGACCTCTAGTTTCAGTTCCATATAATTTTATTTAAGTTCAAATTCATCTTCTAAAACATTTACAGAATCTCCACCCACAAAAACTTTAAACTCACCACTTTCTGCTACAAATTCTAGGTTTTCATTCCAGAATTTTAACATATTTATATCAATATCAAATTGTATATATTTTGTTTCACGTGGTTTAAAATACTCTTTTTTAAATGCCTTTAACTCTTTTACTGGTCTAACAACACTTCCATATAAATCTTGTATATATAATTGTACTACTTCATACCCTGCATAATCACTTTGATTTTGTATTTCTACTGTTACAGCAATAGTTTCATCTATACCTATTTTATGTTTATCAAGCTTCATTTTTGTATATTTAAAATCACAATATGATAAACCATACCCAAATGGATAAAAACTTTCTGTAGGAATATCTTGATATCTTGATACATATCGAAAATTATTGTAATGTGGTCTACCAGTATTATAATGATTATAATATACTGGACATTGTCCTACACTTTGTGGAAAACTCATAGTTAATTTTCCTGATGGGTTTTCTTCTCCTAATATCGTTTCTACAATTGCTTTTGCACCTGTTGTTCCTGGAAACCACACTTCTAAAATAGCATCTAATTTTTTTTCTATTACACTTAATTCAATTGGTCTACCATTAAATAAAATTAAAATTATTGGTTTTGATAATTTGTGTAACTCATTAATTAGTTTTATTTGATTTTCTGGTAAAGAGATATTAGAACGAGAACATGCTTCCCCACTTTGTCTATAATGTTCTCCTAATGCCAAAAGAATAATATCTACATTTTTTGCAGTTTGTATTGCTGAATCAATCATATCTTGTTCTTTTTGACTTTCATTTTCTATATATACTTCTGGTAATCCATCTGCTGATAATATTTTATTAAATTCCTCTTCTCTTAAAATTTCACATCCTTTAGAATATATAACCTGATTTGGCATCTTTTCTTTAAATACCTCTAATATTGTACCATTTTTGCTTCTATCAGAAAACATAGACCAGGAACCAGTTATTCCTATATTATCCATATATGGACCAATTAATGCAATCTTTTTATTTTTTTGTAATGGTAATATATGATTCTTGTTTTTTAATAATACAAATGTTTCTTGTGCTAATTTTTGGGCTTTTTCTAAATTTGTTGGATTCATTAAATATGTTTTTTCTTTTATTTGGTCTGCATTTCCATATGGATTTTCGAATAATCCTAATTTATTTTTTAATGTTAATATTCTTAAAACACTTTCATTTACTTTGTTTTCTATCTCTTTATCTTCTAAACATAAATCTTTTAAATGATTTGCATATATACTAGACATCATATCAATATCAACACCAGCATTAATAGCATTTTTTGCTGCTTCTTTTCCATTTGCAGAATACCCATGTGCTATAGTTTCTTCAATAGCCCCATAATCTGAGATAACAATTCCTTTAAATCCTAATTCTTTTCTCATTATTTCTTGGATTAACCATTGGTTTACTGTAGAAGGAATTCCATTTAATATATTAAATGATGTCATTATCATTTCTGCACCTGTTTCTATTGCTGATTTATATGCTGGTAAATAATATTGTCTAAATTCTCTTTCTGACATATCTACTGTATTATAATCTCTTCCAGCTTCTACTGCTCCATAAGCTGCTATATGTTTTACACAAGATGCTATTTTTCCTATTTCTGAAATATTTTTTCCTTGATATGCCTTTACAATTGTTTTTGCATATATAGCACCTAGAAAAGGGTCTTCTCCTCCAATAGATTCTAGGACTCTCCCCCATCTAGCATCTCTTGATAAATCTACCATTGGGGAAAAATTCACATTAGCACCTGCAATACTTGATTCCATTGCTGAAATTTCTGTCATTTCTTTTATAGCTTTTGTATTCCATGAACATCCTTGTGCAATTGGTATTGGAAATGCAATCTTATATCCATTAATAATATCACCCATAAATAGTAATGGTATTTTTAATCTACTTTTAGATAAATATTCATCTTGTACTTTTTTTACACTTTCTGCTCCTACAATATTTAAAATAGAGCCTACATTATACAACATTTCACTAGATAGATGTAAATCTTTTAATGGTCCAGTTAGCATTCCATTTGTGTCATCTTCTAAAAATATACCTCCTGCAATTTGTATCATCTGCCCTATTTTTTCTTCTATTGTCATTTCATTTAATAATTCTATGATTTTTTTATGTTTCATAATACCTCCTTATATATTAATAAAGATTTTTTTTAAAACAAACTATTTACTATTTAATTTTAGCATTACAAAATTTTTTATGCTTGTTAATATTTAACATTTTTAATCCATTTTTCACATATTCATTTTTCATAAAATTTCTCCATAGTAACTGTGATAAATAATTTTCTATCATCATCATAGATATACCTTTATCAATTCCAATTACTTCTTTTGAATACCATTGTTTATTTTCTAAATTATATCCATCAACAAAACCATATTTTCCCCATAATTTTGGATAATAATTATAAAAATTTTCTAATGCTTTTATACTTAATTCTGGAGTAAATACAATTGAGCCTGCTACACCACATGGACTAATTGTGCCATCATTTTGTTTATCTACATTTGTTAAAGCTGGTTGTGCTCCATATCCTCCAGAATATCCATTAGGTCCTACACATGCTGTTAATCCCCATGAATTTTTACCAAATGTTTTAAATTTATTCTTATTATTAATACAATATGTTCTATTTGCTAATGTCGCTTTTTTTGAATTTTCAAACCAATCAATTCCATTTTCGTCTTTTCTATCTCTAAAATCTATCCATGCATGAGAAAATTGATAAGTAAATAATGTTCCACAATATGTATAAATAATATCTTCTATCCCTTCATATGTACATTTTTCTTTTTTCATATCATCATACATTGTTTTTGGTATAGGATGAGTTGGAGAAGCTACGCCTAAAACATATAGCATCAATTGTTCAGCATACATATCCCAATGTCCCCAAAATCCTGTTTCTGGTTTATATCCCATATAAAAATAATTATTTTCTTTATTTCTATACCACTCCCAATTAACTCTTTTATACAATTCTTCTGCTTTTTGCTTTATTTTTCCTCTAAAAAATTCTCCTACTAATATTGCTCCACATATAAATATAGCTGTATCAATAATAGATATTTCACAATTCCATTCTCTTTTTCCTGTATGAATATTTACAAAATGATAGTAAAATCCATTTTCTTGTTCTACATAATTTAAAAAAGTATCTAAAGTTTTATCTACTCTTTTAAAAGCCTCAGAATAAGAAATCCATTTTCTATTCACTCCAATTACTAATCCTGCTAATCCATATCCAACAGAAGCAATACTTGCAATTTCATCAGCATATATATCTTTATCTTTTATTAATCCATATCCTTTACTTTTTAAATCTATATTTGCTTCTTTTATAAAGAAATTATAACTTGATTTTAACTCTTTTAGTAATAATTTATCTCCATATTTTTTTAATAATCTCATATATTATTTCACCTCTAATATTATCTTAGCATGTCTTTTTATTTTTTCCTATGGGAATTTTTGCCGAATTTAAGTAAAGAACAAAAGAGGCATGATTAAAATTTTATAACCTTTTAGATTACTCTTCATCCCTTGCCTTTGTTCGCCCGCGAAAATTGCAAAGCAATTTTCTGTGGAATGCTTTATATTATAGGAAGTTCAGAGAACTTTCTTATAATAAAAATATAGAGGTCATAAATATGGCCTCTACACACTTTTCTTATTTCATTTTTTCCTTGATTCTTACTAATGTATTTAATGCATCAATTGGAGTTAACTCATTTAAATTAATTTTATCAATCTCATGAGCAATTTCTGCTAATTTAAAATTATACATATCAAATTGCCCTTCTACTTGTCTTTTTTCTTTCTTTTCTTCTTTTTTACCTGTTAAGATATTTTTTCTTTCTAAAGATTTTAAAATTTTATTTGCCTCTTCTGTAACCAATTTAGGAACACCTGCTAATCTTGCTACATGAATACCATAACTTTCATCTGTTCCTCCTCTAATAATCTTCCTCAAAAAGATAATATCTTCTCCCTTTTCTTTAACTGCAATAGAATAATTTTTAACCCCTTCTATTTTATCTTCCAGCTCTGTTAATTCATGATAATGTGTTGCAAATAATGTTTTGGCTCCACATTTTTCAATATTTGCTATATATTCTGCTACTGCCCATGCAATAGATAATCCATCATATGTTGAAGTTCCTCTACCAATTTCATCTAAAATAACTAAACTATTTGAAGTTGCCTCTTTTAAAATAGTTGCTACTTCCATCATTTCTACCATAAATGTACTTTGTCCCATACTCAAATCATCAGATGCACCAACTCTTGTAAAAATTTTATCAACAACACCAATTTTTGCTTCTTTTGCTGGTACAAAACTTCCAACTTGTGCCATTAAAGTAATTAAAGCAACTTGCCTCATATATGTTGATTTACCTGCCATATTTGGTCCTGTAATAATAGACAATCTGTTTTCACCTTTATCTAAATAAGTATCATTTTCTACAAATTCTCCTGTACCTATCATTTTTTCTATAACAGGATGTCTACCTCCCTTAATATTAATAATTCCTGAATTATCTACTTGTGGCATACAATAGTTCATATCTTCTGCTATTCCGAGCAAATGATGTTAATACATCTAAAGTAGAAACTAATGTCGCTGTTTTTTGTAATCTGATTATATTTTTTGCAATTTCTTCTCTTATTTTCGTAAATAAGTCATATTCTAAACTAACAACTTTTTCTTCTGCACCTAAGATTTGGTTTTCTAAATTTTTTAATTCTTCGGTAATATATCTTTCTGCATTTGTTAATGTTTGTTTTCTTACATATCTTTCAGGAACTTGGTCTAAGTTTGATTTAGTTACTTCTATAAAATACCCAAATACTTTATTAAATCCTACTTTTAAATTTTTTATTCCTGTTTTTTCTTTTTCTTCAGCTTCTAATTGGATAATCCAATTTTTCCCTTCTGATGTTGCTGTTTTTAATTTATCAACTTCTTCATCATATCCTAATTTTATAATTCCACCATCTTTTACAGTCATTGGTGCATCATCTATAATTGATTTTTCAATTAGTTCATAGATATCCTGTAACTCATCTAAATTATTATATATATCTTTTAACATAGTAGATTTACTTGTCTGTAAAACACTTTTTACTTCTGGCAATCTTAATAAAGAATTTTTTAATGTAATCATATCTCTTGCATTTGCATTTCCATAAGCCATTTTGCCTGCTAATCTTTCAATATCATAAACTTTTTTCAAATTATCAATGACATCTCCTCTTAGCATAACATTTTCTTTTAATTCTTTTACAGCTTCTAATCTTCTATTAATTTCTAATGTATCAACTAATGGGTCATTTAACCATCTTCTCAAATGCCTTCCTCCCATAGAAGTTGATGTTTTGTCTAATACCCATAATAATGTTCCTTTTTTAGATTTGTCTCTCATTTTTTCTGTAATTTCCAAATTTCTTCTAGCATTAATATCTAAAGACATATATTTTGATATTTGATAAATAATGATTTTATTAATATGGTCTAGGTTTGTCATTTGTGTTTGTTCTATGTATTCAATTAAAGCATTAATACTTGCTATTGCAAAGCTTTTTTCTTCTACATTTTCAATCTGGTTTTGATTTGTATCAACCAAATTAAATCGTAATTTGATAATATCAGACTTACTATCAAAAAATTTATCTTGAAATCTTGTAATATATGTATTAAAACGTTCTTTAATTTTATCTATTTCTTCTGTACAATCTGCTAAATTAGAATTAATTACTAATTCTGATGGTGAATATCTTGCAATTTCATCTAGTAATTGTGGAAAATTGTTATTGTCTTTAATTTCTGCTGAATAAAATTCACCTGTTGATATATCACACACACTAATTCCAAAATATATCCCAGTTTTAAAAATAGACATGATATAGTTATTTTTTCTTTCTTCTAGCATATTACTATCTACAATAGTACCTGGTGTAACAACTTTAACAACTCCTCTTTTTACAATTCCTTTTGTGTTTTTAGAATCTTCTAATTGTTCACATATAGCAACTTTATATCCTTTTGCAATTAATCTTGAGATATACATTTCAGCAGAATGATGTGGTACTCCTGCCATTGGTGCTCTTTCTGCTTGTCCACAATCTTTTCCTGTTAATGTAATTTCTAGCTCTCTTGATGCAGTAATCGCATCATCAAAAAACATTTCATAAAAATCACCTAATCTGTAAAATAAAATGCAATCTTTGTATTGTTCTTTAGTTTCAAGATATCTTTGCATCATAGGTGAAAATTCTTTCTCTTTATTTTCTGTCATTTATTTTTGTTCTCCTTTCTGTATGTTGCTTCGTTTATTTTTTGTAATAATCTTTTTAATTTCTTTTCTAAAAGTATTATCATCTGTATATTCTGGTAACTCATACTCTTCATTAGATTTTACTTCTACATATCTTATTTCTTCAATAGGAATAATTCCTGATGTGTAAGAGTTACTTAATTTGCACATCTTTTCTAAAAAAATTTTGCTATTCTCTCGAACTAGATATGGATTTTCTGTAATAATATATTTTGATAATGACATAAATCGTTTTCCTACTTTTACGAAAAAGTTATCTCCGATTATAAGAGCTATTTTTAATTTTTGTATAGAATTTTTAAAAATCATTGGGTATGTTACTATATATCTATTTATTTGGTCTCTAGATATTTCTGGAGACCAAGTGTCTAAGATATCACACATCGGTTTTATTTTTCTTTCTACATCATTTGTCATAAATCTGGATTCTCTTAAAATCATATTAATAGCATCATTTTTTTTGATATAACCTTTATCACCAGATTTCATTCCTTTATTTCTTTCTTCTATAAAGTTAAATATTTCTACTAATTTTATAGCAAATGTATCTTTTTTCATTTTTGTATGTTGTTTTTGACTAAGAGATTCAAATATAGTGTCAATATCTTTTGTTGTAACTCCTAGTTGTATTAATATTTTTATTGCTTTCTTATAATCTTTTTCCATCTGTTCTTTCTTAATTGTTTTTACACTTTTCCTATTTCTTCTAAAATTATTATTTAATACTTTTTGGAATTCTTCTTTTTCTTTCTCTGATAAAATTCCCAAAATATTTTTCTTTAATGTTTTTCTATCAATATTAACATCTTTTTCTAATGAACTAATAGATTGTCCTTGCATAATTTTATTTTTACAATCTATTAAAAATTCTCTTGTCAAATTTAATTTTCCCATACAAACTCCTTTAAATTTTATTTTGTATGATATTACCTTTTAAATACCACATATGTTCTGATACAATTTTTAATTCTATTATTTTATTAATTAAATTTTTATTACCTTCAAATATAACTACTTTATTGCTATCTGTTCTTCCTGTTAACATATTCTCATTATTTTTGCTAGTTCCCTCAACCAATACCTTTTGAATTGTACCTACATATTTTTGATTATTTTCTTCTATTTGACTTTCCACTAATGCTTTTAATCTATCAAAACGATTATGTTTAATTTCTTCTGGAATTTGATTTTCCATTTTATCTCCTGGTGTTCCAACCCTTCTTGAATAAATAAACATATAAACTTGTTCAAATTTCACTTTTTTTACAACATCTAATGTATCTTCAAATTCTTCTTCTGTTTCTCCTGGGAATCCAACAATAATATCTGTTGATAATGTTAGATTTGGTATTTTTTCTTTCATTTTTTCTACCAAATTCAAATATTGCTCTTTTGTATATTTACGATTCATCTGTTTTAATATATTTGTATTTCCAGATTGTAATGGTAAATGTACCAATTTACATACTTTATCACAATTAGCAATTGCTTCAATCACATCATCTGTAAAATCTTTTGGATGTGGAGAAACAAATCTAATTCTTTCAATTCCATCTATTTTGTTAATTGCTTTTAATAATGTTGCAAAAGAATTAACTCCCTCATATTCCTCAAATAGCTTTCCTTTTTCTTTTTCCACTCGTAAATATGAATTTACATTTTGGCCTAATAAAGTAATTTCTTTATATCCTTCCTCTGCCAATTCTTTTACTTCTCTAATAATTTCTTTTGGATTTCTACTTCTTTCTCTTCCTCTTACATAAGGTACTATACAATATGTACAAAAATTATTGCAACCATTCATAATAGTAACAGATGCTTTTATATTACTATCTCTTTTAATTGGTAATCCTTCATATATTTCTCCATCAATGTCTATTATATCTTCCTGCTTTTTCTTTTGGATTAATGCTTTATACAAGTCTTCTGGAAAACGATATAATGTATGTGTTCCAAATAAAATATCAACAAAAGGATAGCTTTCTTTTATTTTATCTGTTATATGTTTTTCCTGCATCATGCATCCACCAATCGCAATAATTGTTCCTTTTTTCTCTTTTACACGTTTTAATTCTCCTAATTTTCCAAATAATTTATCTTCTGCATTTTCTCTTACACAACAGGTATTAAACAAATTCAAATCAGCTTCTTGGAATTCTTCTGTTTTTATATATCCCATTTTTTCTAACATACCAGAAAGTTTTTCTGAATCATTTTCATTTAATTGACATCCCATTGTTAATATATTATATTTTAATATTTTTCCTTGATTTAATTGTTTTACTTTTTCTATATATTCTTCTTGTTTTTTTACTTCTTTTATTGTATCCACACTTATACCTCCATTATCTGTATATTTTATTATATTTTAGCGATTTTTGCAAGAAATTTGATAGTAAAAATCAAGATGCGGAAAAAAAAATAAAAGTAGAGCTTTTCTACTTTCATTTTTATGCAAGTCCATATTTTTTCTTAAATCTATCTGCTCTACCACCAGCTGTTTCTTGTCTTAAGTTTCCTGTCCAGAATGGATGACATTTAGAGCATACATCTACTTTAATATCTTTTTTTGTTGAACCAACTTCTAAAACATTACCACATGCACATGTAATTGTTGTTTGATTATAATTTGGATGTATTCCTTCTTTCATTGATTGTTCACCTCTTTCTTAAATTGAACTACTATTGTATATTTTAATTGTATACGATTTTAGTTTTTATCTTTCTAATGCACACTTTTTATATCATAACATATTTTTTTTTATTTTTCAATACCTATTTTATATCATTTTGATTATTATCTTTTTCATTTTGTTGTTCATACATATATTGTGCAGAAGATAACATCTCACTATTTAGTGAAAGTTTATGCACCAATTTATTCATTATATTAAACACACAAGCCACTATTAAAATAAGCATTCCAATTTTTTTCCAATATTTAGCAAGCATATGTTTTTTTCCTTTCATTAATATACATATACAATTATATATATTTTTTCGTTAAATGTCAATAATTTTTAAAGTTTTGGTTACAATAAAATTGGTGATTAGTATGGAAGAAATTTAAAATCTTTCATAACTATGTATGCCTTTAAGCAAAGCAAGAAAGGAATGAAATTTTAAATGAATAAAAAATTAAAAATATTTATAATTATTGTTATACTTGCATTAATTGGAGTTGGTATTTATTTTTATATGCAAAATTCTAATACAAAAAATGATAAACCAAATTATCAAGCTGATAAAACTATAGCACAAGAAAATACTTCTAAAGATGAACATATATCTAATGAAGAAAATACATCTAAAAATGAAGACACTGTAAATAATAATGATAATGAAACAGAAAATTCAACTCCTGAAAATAGTTCAAATAACACTTCTAAAACTGTTGAAGAACAACTTTCTGCTTTTTCTACAAAAATTTATTCTAATGATTCTAATAGAACAAAAAATATGGAACTTACAACTAATACTTTAAATGGAACTATTGTAAAAAATGGTGAAACATTTTCTTTTAGTAATACTATTGGTCCTGCCACAAGTAGTAAAGGGTATTTAGAAGCTGATATTTATGACCATGATGGAAATAAGAAAAAAGGCTATGGTGGTGGCAATTGTCAAGTTAGTAGTACTTTATATAATGCAGTATTAGCTACATCTAATTTAACCATTATTGAAAGACATCCACATAGTAACTATGTACCTTATGTGCCAGAAGGAAAAGACGCAGCAGTTGCTTATGGTAGTTACGATTTCAAATTTCGAAATGATACAGGAAATGATATAAAAATTTTATCTTCTCTTACAGAAGGTTTAGTAAATGTTACATTAATGAGTTTGAAAATACAATAATACAAGTCATAAATTTTGTTTTTCTTTAATATCATTTTAAAAGGTGATATTTTGAGAAAGACAAAATTATTTTTTATTAATGGAATTATTTTAACCATAACTGCCCTTTCAATGCGTAGTATTGGATTAGTTTTTAATATATATGTAGCAAATAAAGTAGGTTCTGAAGCAATTGGTATTTTTAGTTTAATAATGTCTGTTTACAGTTTTGCAATAACTATTGCTACTTCTGGAATTGGAATCGCTTGTACTTGTACTGTTTCTGAAGAATTTGCAAAAGGAAATTATATAAATGGAATAAAAGCTGTAAAAACTTCTATTATATTTTCTGTATTATTAGGAGTTATTTCTTCAATTCTTGTAATTGCATTTTCCCCTGCAATTTCTGCTATTTGGTTAAAAAACTTAGTTTCTAAAACTCCTCTTTTGTTAATTTCACTTGGATTACCATTAATTTCTGTTTCTTCTGTAATTGGTGGATATTTTTCCTCTGTTGAAAAACCATACAAAAGTGCTATTTCACAAATTTTAGAAACTAGTGTAAAAATAATTGCAACTATATGTTTACTTTATTTTAATCCTTCAAAAGATGTAGAAACTATTTGTATTTCTCTTATTTTAGCTGATGTAATATCAGAAATATTTTCTTTTAGCTTAAATATTATTTTTTATATTATTGACATAAAAAAATACATATCTAAAAGAAGTTTGCCAATACAAATGAAGAAGAAAATTTTTTCAATTGCTTTTCCAATTAGTATAACATCTTGTATACGTTCTGGCCTTTCTTCTTTAAAACAATTTCTGATTCCAATCAGATTAGAATTATCAGGTATTTCTTATTCTTTAGCTGTTTCTAATTATGGATTAATTAGTCGGTATGGTCATGCCTGTTATTATGTTTGCAAATGTTCTAATTGGGTCTTTTAGTGGTCTATTAGTCCCAGAGTTTTCAAGATTACTTGCTGGAAAAAATTATAATAGATTAAAAACTGTTTGTGATACTATTTTTAAAGTTACATTTATTTTCTCAATATGTGTAACAGGTATTTTTATTATATTTGCTAATGAAATTAGTCTTATGATTTATCAATCCATAGAAGCAGGTATTTGGATAAAAACTTTATCTCCTCTTATTTTCTTTATGTATATAGATAATATAATTGATAATATGTTAAAAGGTATTAATGAACAGGTTAGTGTTATGATTTGTAACATTATTGATTTATTAGTTACAATTTCTATTATCTTTTTTATTGTTCCTATCATGGGAATGTATGGATATATTTTAAGTATTTTTGTTAGCGAACTTTTAAATTTTACAATTAGTAGTATTCAATTAAAGAAAAAAATTAATTATTCTGTAAATTATAAAAAGTTTATTATACTTCCTATTTTATCTTGTATAATATCTTATTTATTAATTAAGTTATTACCTATAACCTTTTCTCCTTTCTCTTTAAATACTATTATACAAATTGCTTTATTTGTATTATTTTATTTGATTTGTATGATAGTATTTGATAAATCATGTTTATATAAATTTAATATAAGGTAGAGATTAATCTCTACCTCTACTTTATATTATAGGGGCGAACAAAGACGATGCATGAAAAGTAATCTAAAAGGTCATAAAATTTTAATCATGCCTCTTTTGTTCTTGTATAAGAAACAATATGATTCAAGTTTTATTCTACACCTGTAGCAATAACTGTAACAACAATTTTATCATTTAAAGATTCATCTGTAACCGTTCCAAATACAACATTTGCATCTTCACTAATTAAATCATTAATTTTACCAATACCATCATTGATTTCACTTAATGCTAATTCCGAATTTCCTCTAACATTAAATATAACACCTTTTGCATTATTAATCTTATTTTCTGTAAGTGCATTTTCAATAGCTTGATTAACAGCATCTATCATTCTGCCTTCTCCCTCTGCTTGCCCAATTCCCATATATGCCATTCCTTTATATGTTAACATGGTTGTAATATCTGCAAAATCGACATTAATATCTCCTACTGATGTAATTAAATCTGTAATACTTTTAATTCCTTGTTCTAATACTTCATCTGCCATTTTAAATGCATTAATAACACTCATTTTTTGCCTTCCAGCAATTTTTAATAATTTATCATTAGAAATTAAAATTAAACTGTTAACATGTTGTCTCAATTTTTCGATTCCATTATCTGCTCTACTTGTCCTTAATCTTCCTTCAAAAATAAATGGCTTTGTTACAATAGCAATTGTTTGAATTCCCATTTCTTGTGCAATTTCTGCAACTATTGGAATTGCTCCTGTTCCAGTTCCTCCTCCCATTCCAGCAGTTAAGAATACTAATTGTGCACCTTCTAATATTTTTTTAATATCTTCCCTACTTTCTATAGCTGCTTTTTCTCCCATATCAGGATTTGCTCCTGCACCTAATCCTTTTGTTGTTTCTTTTCCTATTTGTAATACATTTTCCATTTTTGTTTTATTTAACATAGCAAGTTCTGTATTGATGAAGTAAAATTCAACATCTTTTATTTTATCTTTAACCATTTGTCTAACAGCATTATTTCCTCCTCCACCAATTCCAATAACTTTTATTTTTGGAATAGAATTTTTTATTTCTCCATATACCTTACCATATATATTTCCATATTTATTTTCATATCTATTTTCTATTTGTATCATTTCTATATCCTTCCTTTTTTAATTTCTTTTATATATTATATTTATTACAAAATATTGTCAAGAAATTTATAGTTCTTTTTTATTTTCTTTATCATATATTGTTACTATTCACAGCTAATAAATGAAAACTGTGAATAATAACAATATATTTTAATTATATTTTAAGCAGTTATCTGCTATTTGGGAGGTTTTATGATTTACAAATATATAACAAACACAAGAATTAAACATTTTTTTAGTATTATTCTCATACTTTGCATTTTTATCTCATATTCTACTTTTGTCTTTGCTTCAGATGATTCTTTATATGTATGGTCTAATACAGAAGAGGATAGTACCTTACTTACAAATGCAACAAGTGAAGTAACAGATAATAATTCTCTAAATTTAGAATCTGCATCTGCGATTTTAATAGAGCAATCTTCTGGTCAAATTTTATATGCACATAATATACATGAACAATTACGACCTGCATCTGTCACCAAAGTTATGAGTATTCTTTTAATTATGGAAGCTATAAATTCAGAAAAAATTTCTTTAACAGATTCTGTTCCTTGTAGTGAAAATGCTTCATCTATGGGTGGCTCTCAAATATGGTTAGATACAAAAGAAACATTGACAGTTGATGAAATGTTAAAAGCAATTTGTGTAAATTCTGCAAATGATTGTGTAGTTGCAATGGCTGAATATATTGCTGGTTCAGAAGAGGCTTTTGTTCAAATGATGAATGATAAAGCTTATGAATTAAATATGAGTGATACTACTTTTAAAAATTGTCATGGATTAGATGAAGATGGTCATGTTACTTCTAGTTATGATATTGCCACTATGTCTAGAGAATTACTTACAAAATATCCTGAAATCAAAAATTATACAACTATTTGGATGGATACATTGAGAAATGGTGAAACACAACTTTCTAATACAAATCGATTAATAAAAAATTATAATGGTGCTACTGGTTTAAAAACTGGCTCTACTTCTCTTGCTTTATACAATTTGTCTGCAAGTGCCACACGTAACGACTTATCTTTGATTGCAGTTATTATGAAGGCACCTTCTACAAAAATCAGATTTTCAGAATCTGAAAAGTTATTAGATTATGGTTTTAACAATTTTTCTTATCAAAGTTTTGGAAAAACTGGAGATTTAATTCAAACTGTTAGTATTGATAAGGGTGTGCAGGTAACTATTCCAGTTATATTGGAAAAAGATGCTGGTATATTATTAGCAAAAGGTAATGAAAAAAATATAGAACAAACTGTTACTATTGATGAAAATATTTCTGCTCCTATTTCTAGTGGGCAAAAAGTAGGTGAAATTTCCTTTTCTCTAAATGGTGAAATTCTTGAGACTGTTAACTTAGTTTCTCAAATTTCTGTAAATAAAATTAACATTGCAACTATGAGCACAAAAATATTTTCTTCTTGGTTTAATTTATTAAGATAAAAATAATTGGTGTTGATAAAATTATGAAAATATTTTTTATAAAAAAGAAATATATCTTTATTAGCATTATTATACTTTTGCTAATTATTATGTTTTCACTGTTTTATTTTCAATTTGAAAATAATATATTGACCTATTCTTTGCCTGCCAATACTTTAATAAATAACACATTTGAGGAAAAAGTTTTTACACTTGTGAATCAAAAAGAAAAAATTGCTTATTTGACATTTGATGATGGCCCTACCCTAAAATCTACACCTAAAATTCTTGATATATTGTCTGAAGAAAATGTAAAAGCAACATTTTTTGTTATTGGTAAACATGTTAAAGAACATCCTGAACTTGTTAAACGTGCATATGATGAAGGACACTATATTGCAAATCATGGTTATAGTCATGACAATAATAAACTATATAAAAATGCTAATTGTTTTATTAATGAGATTTTATCTACAGATATAGAAATTAGTAAGGCAATTGGTATAGAAAATTATTCTTCTCATGTTTTTCGATTTCCAAATGGGTATATGTCATCAAATTACAAGAGTAAAAAACAAGAATATGCAAAATTACTTGCTGACATTGATTATACATATATAGATTGGAATGTTTTAAATAAAGATTCTGAAAAAAAATATAGTAATATAGAATTATTAAAAAATTTGGAAAGTTCTTCTAAAAATAAAGATACTTTGGTTATCTTAATGCATGATACTTCTGATGTTAATGAAACACATTTAGTTTTAAAAGATTCTATTAATTACTTAAAAGAACAAGGTTATATTTTCCAAAATTTTTATGATTTGAAATAAAAAGTTAAGACAAAAATAATTATTCCCAGAACTGGCAATCCTGTCAACTTAAGACCTTATATATAATTTTTGGTTGGGACACACAAAGTGTGAAAAAAATTATATATAAGGTCTTAAGTTGACAGGGTTTGTATAACTGGGGATTTTTCAATTATCCCCTATTGTATTTCATCTTCTATAAAGTCTCTATTGTATCAATTACCTTTGCTAACATATCTTTATATTTATCTAACTTTGATTTTTCTTCATCAATTTTACTTTGTGGTGCTTTATTTATAAAGCCTGGATTAGATAACATTTTCTCACATCTTACTACTTCATTCTCTAGTCTGGTCTTTTCTTCTTGTAATCTCTTTTTTTCTTGTTCCATATCAACTAATCCTTCAAATGGCATATATAGTTCTATTCCATCTTCTACAATACTAACAGCATTTTCTTTAATTCCAACTTTATCTTTTTGTATTATTATATCACTTCCAAATCCTAATTTTAACAAGAAATCTTTTGCTTCTTCTATTTCTTTGTTATATTTTTCAGTTACAAAGATTAATATTGCTTTTTTAGATGGGTGTACATTCATATTTGCTCTTGTATTTCTAATTTCTGTAATGATAGATTTTAGTCTTTCAACAAACTCTTCTTCTTCTTTAAATTCATTTTGATTTTTTGCATAAGGCCATTTTGATACCATTAATTCTTTATCATTATATTTTACTAAATTTCTATAAATTTCTGTTGTTACAAATGGTATAAAAGGATGTAATAATTTCATTGAAATACCAAATATATAATCTAATACATAACAAACTTTTACCTTTTCTTCATAATTATCACTATATAGTCGAGGTTTTACCATTTCAATATACCAATCACAAAATTCATTCCAAATAAAATTATATATTTTATCTAATGCAACACCTAAATCATAATTTTGCATGTTGTTTGTTATTTCTGCAATTAATGTTTCCAGTTTATTAATAATCCATTTATCTTCTAAATTTAATAATTCTTTTTTATATTTGCCAGTTTCTTCATTAAATAATTTTGAATGAAATTCTATGATATCTTCATCTTTTACATCATGATTTCTAATAAATTTTGTAGCATTCCATATTTTATTTGCAAAGTTTGATGCTTGTTCTAGTTTTTCTGGCATATAACGAATATCATTTCCCATTGTTGTACCTGATATAACAGCAAATCTTAAACTGTCTGCTCCATATTCTTCTATAATTTCAATTGGGTCTATACCATTTCCTAATGTTTTAGACATTTTTCTTCCTTGACTATCACGTACCATTCCATGAATTAAAATATCTTTAAATGGTGCTTGACCTGTAAATTCTAATCCTTGTGACATCATTCTAGATACCCAGAAAGTAATAATATCAAATCCTGTTACTAGTACACTTGTTGGATAAAAAGTTTTGTAATCTTCTGTTTCTGTATTTGGCCATCCTAAAGTTGAAAATGGCCATAATGCAGAACTAAACCATGTATCTAATGTATCTTCATCTTGATGTAATTTTTCACTTTCACATTTTTCACATTTCATAGGCTGTTTTTTTGAAACATTAATATGTCCACATTTTTCACAATAATATGCTGGTATTTGATGTCCCCACCATAATTGTCTTGAAATACACCAATCTTGTATATTATCTAACCAGTTAAAATATTGTTTTTCATATTTTTTAGGAATAAATTTTGCTTCTTCGTTTCTAACAGAATCAGAAGCTCTTTTTGCTAATTCTTTCATAGAAACAAACCATTGTTCAGATATTTTAGGCTCTATTGTTGATTTACATCTTTCACATTTTGCTACATTATGGTTATAGTCTTCTGTTTTTACTAGTGCACCAATTTCTTCTAGTTTTGCAACAATTGCTTTTCTTGCCTCTATTAATTCCATTTTATTATATTCTGGTACTAAATCACTCATTTTGTAATTTTCATCAAATACTTCTATAATTTCTAAGTTATGTCTTAAACCTGCTTGATAATCATTCATATCATGTGCTGGTGTAATTTTAACACAACCTGTTCCAAATTCCTTATCGACAAAATCATCTGCAATAATTGGAATTTCTTTATTCATTATTGGTAAAATACATGTTTTTCCGATTAAGTCCTTATATCTTTCATCCTCTGGGTGAACTGCAACTGCTGTATCTCCTAACATAGTTTCAGGTCTTGTTGTAGCAACAATAATATATCTATCTTTTTCTCCTGTTATTTGATAACGAATATGCCACAAATGAGATGCTTCTTCTTTGTATTCTACTTCTGCATCTGATATAGAAGTTTTACAACTTGGACAATAATTAATCATCCTTTTTCCTTTATAGATAAATCCTTTGTTATATAAATCAACAAATTGCTCTAAAACTGCATCTGATAATCCTTCATCCATTGTAAATCGTTTTCTATCCCAATCACAAGAACAACCTAATTTCTTTTGTTGCATTTCAATTGTTCCACCATAAATTCTTGTCCATTCCCATGCTTCTTCTAAAAATTTTTCTCTACCCAATTCTTGTTTTGTTTTTCCTTCATTTCTTAGTTTTTCAACTACCTTCATTTCAGTAGAAATTGCTGCATGGTCTGTTCCTGGAAGCCATAAAGTATTGTATCCTTGCATTCTTTTAAAACGAATTAAAATATCTTGAATTGTACCATCTAAAGCATGCCCCATATGTAATTTTCCAGTTACATTTGGAGGAGGCATCATAATACAATAACTTTCTTTGTTTTTATCCATGGTTGGTTTAAAATATCCTTTTTCCTCCCATTCTTGATATAATTTTTCTTCAAATTCTTTTGGATTATACTTTTCTCTCATTTTTCATCTTCCTCCTAAAAAAGCCCTTATGTATAAAACATAAGGGCGAATATTATCCACGGTACCACCTTAATTATATAATAATTTGTTTTCTATTTTAAATTATAAACAAATTAATTATATATCTCTTTAGCTTATAACGTTGCTTAAACGGATATTCTTACTACTATTTCAGAATACCAACAAAAAAGCTACTTTCTATTTATCATAATTTAAGAAGCTTTCAGCCTATGACTTCTATTCTCTAAAAATTTGTATAAATATACTCCTCTTTTTTATCGTCTTTTTCTCTATGCTAATATTATTACACATATTGTTAAATTTTACAAGTGTTTTTTAATTTTTTTACTAACCTTTATGATTCATTATGAATTTTTTTCATTTATGGAACTTTTTCCTAACTACCAACCATACTTTTATTTATGGTTACATGGTTATTTCTATGGTTTTTAAGTAATTTCAGGAATATGTTGACAACAAATTAACAATAATATAAAATGAGATAAATACCTAATAAAAAGAAGAAATAGACACAAATGAAGAAAGAAGGTAAAGGAATGAATAATAAAAATAAGAGAAAAACAATTATAAAAAAGACAAATTCAGGAGTCACATTAATTGCCCTGGTCATCACAATAATTGTATTATTGATACTAGCAGGAGTAAGTATAGCAACTCTAATGGGAGATAATGGACTATTAACTCAAGCAGGAAATGCAAAGGAAAAGACAAATAAGGCAACAGCAGAAGAAAAAGTACAAGTAGAAGTAATAGGAAGTATAGGAAAAAATGGAGAAATAGATTTTAATTTATTGAATAAAAATTTAAAAGAAAATATAAAAGGTTTAACTTATAAAGGAAATGTAATAAGTGAAACAAATAAAATAGAGAATTTACCAGCAACTGTAACAGTAGATGGATATAAAATAGTTATATCTGTTGATGGAATAGCAAAAGTAGAAGCAACCAATATAGAATATACAGATGGAACAGACACAGCTATGATACCAGAAGGATTTACAGTGTCAGATAAAGAAGGAGAAAGTACGATAAGTAAAGGATTGGTAGTAATTGGACCAGATGGAAGTGAATTTGTATGGATACCAGTAGAAGATATCAATGAAATGGCACAATGTGGGGCAGCAGGAGGAAACTGTAATTTACAACTAGATGAAAATGAACATTTAAAATGTACTACCCATGATTCAACAGAAATTGTAGGAAAGTTATATGCAACAGCTATAGGAGAAAACTTTGGAACAGTAAATACTACTTACAAACCTAACATTGGATTAAGAGAGCCCGCAATTTTGAGTGATTATGACAATAATACAACTGAGTATAATAAAGTAGGATTAACATTAGAAGGTTTAAAAAATGAATATAAGTTAATGGCAGAGAGTGTAGCAAAAAATAAAGGATTCTATGTAGGAAGATATGAAATCAGTTTAGAATCAGCAACTTCAGAATCTTCAGGACAAAGTGGAAAAGTACAATCCAAATCAGGAGTTATTCCAACATCAACATATAATAGTAGTACTAATATGTGGTATGGGTTATATAATAAGGCCAAGAGTTATACAGTAAAAGAGAGGTCTGTACAAAGTAGTATGATATGGGGAAGTCAATATGATGCTATGTTAAATTGGATAAAAAATGGAACAGATAAAGATAAAATAACATTACCAAATATTGGTGGTAATTATAGCAAATCTATATCAACAACTGGAAACACTACTTATTTAAATGATAGCATAAATCATATTCGAGATTTAAGTGGAAATTTATATGAATTAACATTAGAGTGTTATAGTAATTATAGTAACGAAAAACAAAGTCGTATTTATCGTGGATTTGGAGATGGTATTAGACCTTTAACTCAACGTGGTATATACAATCCAGATTTATCACTTATTCTCTATGGCAGTCGTCTTACTTTATATATCCAATAAATACGGAAATATAAGGAAAAATAGTAATATAATCATAACAGTTTATATTACTATTTTTTTAAGTCTGTCTATTAGTTTAATCTTTAAAATGTTACATTATTTCCAAATCTAGCCTTCAAGGCTTCTTTAGACTCTTGAGTTAGATTTACATTTTGCTTTAAATTTATTTTTGTATTAGGATTAAGTACTAATAAATCACTTGCATCTATTATTGCATTTTTTTCTAAATTAATATTCAAATTTGTAATATCTTTTAATACTTCTAGCTTTTTCAATTCTGCTGATGAAATATAATTAGAACTTAAGTTTATAGATTCTATAGACTTCAACTTTGAAAAATCTATTAATATTTCTTTTATATCACAGCTAATTAAGTTTAGTTTCTTTAGATTTTCTACATCACTTATATTTTTTATGGAATCTTTTTCAGTAATTGTACAATGGTCTAATTGTATCTCTTCCAATTTATTAAATTGTTTTAGATTTGGAATTACATTTATTGTATTCCAAATTGATTTTAACTTAGTAATTTTACTTGTATCACAATTTGTTAATGTACTCCAATTTGTTACATTTAAATTTATATTTGATATAATGTCTTCTATATCTTTTAAATTTATATTATCTAAATTTAATTTTAATGTTTTCAAAGCTTTTAAATTATTAATTGGTTTTATATCTTTTATTGGATTTCCAATCATAGTTAAAGTATTCAATTTTTGCATGTTAGATAATATTTCTTTTGATTTTTCATCTTCTAATGTAATATTATTATAATTTAGCTCTAATGACTCTAACTCAGTCATGCCTTCCAATAGTTCCAAATTTGATAAACCTTGAGATGATAAATTCAGTTTTTTATAATTTGTAAAAAGTCCTAGTTGTTCTTTATTTAAATCGATAACTCCTCCTCTATCTAGTACTTCTCCAATCTTATTTAGTTTCTCTAATCTTTCTCCAGTATAATTATTTCTATTTCCATCTATTCCACTATTATTTTTTAAACTTATTGTTTGTAGTTCTTCATTATTTGCTAGTTCTGTTATATCATTGATTTCATTATCATCAAATTGTGCAATTTTCAATTTCTTTAGTTTTTCAATTCCTTTTAATGATTTTACTTTAGACCTAGTTATACTTAACTTTGTTAAGTTTACTAAATTATTTAAATTACCTATCTCAGTAATTTTTGTATTTGTTAATGATAGCAATTTTAAGCTTTCTATTTTTGATAGAACATCAGTTTTACTATCATTGTATTGATATAGAGTTATTTCTTCTAATTTTAAATTTTCTAAGCATTTAATATTATTTTCAGTAATAGGATTATAATCTATATATGTTTTTAAATTAATTAATTGGTTGATTTCACTATTATTCTTAATATTAGAGTTTCTTACATTATAATACACTAAATTTATACAGTTAACTATACCTTCTAAATTTTCTAAATTTAAGTTTTGCAAATATAATTCTTTCAGGTTAGGAAAAAATACTAAATCTTGTAAATTACTAATTTGTGAGTCTGCTATGGTTAACTTTGTTTGATTTTTCATCCATTTGAATTTCATATTTTCTTCTGTTACCCCTGATATTTTTGATACATATTCGCTAAATGCTTTACTTGCAAATCTTATTTCTGTTTCATCTTCTAATATTTTATTATTTATATTATCTCCATATTCTTTTCCATCACTTGCTATATATTTTATATTTAAATTATCATCTATTAAAAATACATCTTTTAAACTTGCTATATTTCCTTTTCCTAGTCCTTGCATTCCTTCAAATGATTTTTCTTTTAGTACATAATACATGTAATAATTTCCATCTTCTGATTGTTGCACTGTTCTTTTTACTCTTCCATCTGCTAGTAATGTTTCTGGTGTTACTTTTTCTTCATTTATTGTCTTTTCCATTTGTTCTAATCGTAAATTCTCTTTTACTGCTACTATTGCTGTTTCTATTTTTGCACCACTTGCTCTTGTTAATATTCCATTTTCTCCTGTTAGCATTCCTATTGACACACCTGCTAATATTAATAGTATAATGATTGTGACAACTAATCCTACCAATGTAATCCCTTTAGTACCTCTCATTATCGTTTTCCCCTCCTATGTTTCAGTATCTTTCTACCAATAACTAAAGTTTATCCTTTTTGAAAATCTGATGGTATTTCAAAAATATTATCAACAACATCATAAAATACCTCTACACTGATTAATTCAGTTTTATCTCCCATTGTTGTTTTAATATATCTTAAATTATTACCATCAAAATAAAATCTAGTATTGGTATCATTATCTAAAACATTTTCATCATTTGTATTCATAAAAAAAGAGGATACTCCTTTATATTCTTCATAATGATAATTTTTGTTATCTATTTTTTCTTGTCCTTTTTCTGACTCTTGACTTTCAATAATTTCTTTTAATTGAGTTGTTATTTCTCCAATTCCTGTTACATTATTTTGATATATATAATATTTTTTTGTATTATACATTAATAAATAAGTATTTCCATCTTTAACAATATTAGTTGTATGACTTCCATTACTATATGTATCAATATTTGCTATATCACCTTTTCTTGATACAGTATATCTATTATTTTCATTTAACTTGAATGTTATACTATATTCCTGATTTTGAATCATTTTTTCATACATCTTTGCTAATCTATTTTTATTTTCACTTTGTTCTACTGTTTTTGTTACTATACACACAATAAGAGTTAATATTATAATTGCTACTATTATACAAATTGTACCAATAAATATTTTTTGTTTCTTTTCCATTCTTTTACCTCCATTTATAATTATTATAAGTAAATTATACCAATAATATTTTATCTTCACAATAAAAAAATTAAATGTAATTAAAATGTAACAAAAAGAAATTGGATTAATTTAAGGCTACTTTTTTAGTAGCCTTATTAATTCCAATTTCTTTTTAATCTCCTAAAGAAATTCCAATATCTCTTGCTGTTTTTACTAAGTCATCATCCATTGTTACATATCTTACATTACTATCTGCTGTGCCACCTTGAACTGCTCCTATTTCCTTATTTTCTCCTACCACAACTTCTAATGGTACACAGTCTAATTTTCCATTATTTATAACTGTTAAAACACCAAATTTACCTTCCATAGCAAGCTCAACTGCTTTTGCACCATATTTTGTAGATAATACTCTATCATATGCTGTTGGTGTTCCACCTCTTTGCATATATCCTAAAATTGTACATCTTGACTCTAATCCTGTTAATTCTTGAAGCTTTTTAGCTACTCTATTTCCTTCTCCTCCAAATTTAATACTAATTCCTGATTTACTATCAATTCCTTCTGCTAAATGTGTTGTTTGTTTAGCATCTTTAGGATGAGCCCCTTCAGAAACAATAACAATACTAAATCTTTTTCCTTGTTCTTTTCTTTTATTTATTGCTTCTGCTACTTTGTTAATATCATATGGTATTTCTGGAATTAAAGTAGCATCTGCTCCTCCTGAAATTGCAGATTCTAATGCAATCCAACCTGCAAATCTTCCCATAACTTCTAACACCATGATTCTGTCATGTGTTTCTGCAGTTGTGTGCAATCTATCTATTGCTTCAGTTGCCACATGGACAGCTGTATTATATCCAAATGTTATATCTGTA